>JAIXUZ010000200.1 GCA_027483285.1 Bacteroidota bacterium | reverse complement strand
TACGTTTTAAAAGTGCCCAGGTGTACGATTATGAGAATGGCAACCCGCTAATTCCTGCTGATGGTTCTTACAGCCGCTACAAGCAAAATGCCGACGGCACCTACAGCATAAAAAACAAGCTGGAAAACCGCTGCTGGAAAATGTGGCACTCCTGCGTCATCACCTGGGATGGCTCTATCGTACCCTGTTGTTTTGATAAAGATGCTACCCACAAACTGGGCAACCTAAAAACAGCCACCTTCAACAACATTTGGCAAAGCCCCGATTATCAGCGCTTCCGCGGGTCGCTCCTCCAATCGCGCAAGGAGATAGACATTTGCCAAAACTGTACCGAAGGTGGTACGGTGTGGTTATAAAAAAGCCCCTTCTCCCGAAACATCGGGATTGAAGAGGCTTTTACTATTTTCTATAATGGATAATTACAACTTCACAATAAAGCGCTTATGCACGCCGCTAGGCATTTGCAAAGCCAGTACATAACTTCCGGCACTAAGGCTGGTTAAATCAACCTGTGTAAAGTTTAATCCTTTATCATGTTTGCCTAAAGCTTCGGTAAAAACTACTTTGCCCTGCATATCAAAAACCTGAACAGTTACAGGCTCGTTTTTATACAAGTAGTATTGGATAACCATTTGTGTTTGCACAGGGTTTGGGTATAAGCCAAATATAACCGCATCGGCAGTATTGTCATTAATGGCTGTAGGGTCGGCAAACAATGGTGGCGCTAATACAGGGTTTGGCGTTACACGTACCGTCGGGTTATTGTTCTGGCGTAAAAAACGTTCGTTGTTATTTACATACCAACCCTCAGAAAAAGTCATAGAAGGGTTAGGCTCCGATAATGTAGCGGTAGCATAAAAATCGCCCTGGGTACGGGTTTTATTAATGTCTATAATAGTATAACCATGGCTGGTAACATCTACAAACTTCATATGCGGGTTGAACGATTGAATAAGGGGTGCGCCTATGGTATTAAGTAAAGCAAGGTCGGCGTTGCCCGATGTTACGCTAGAGCAAACAAACTCAACACCTGCTGAGTTTGCGCCAGAGTTTTCGTCGTAACCATCAAGTGGTAAATCGTTTGCCCATGCGGTATGTATATCGCCGGTTAGCACAACCACATTCTGAATATTGTTATCCATAATGTTGTTATACAATCGGTCGCGGTCGGCAGGGTAACCATCCCACTGATCAAGGTTTACCGGCTGGCCAAAAGCACGCAGTGGAGCCACCATAACCTGCTGGCCTAGTATTTTCCATCTTGCCGTTGTAGTGTCCATTTGGTTAAGCATCCAATTGCGTTGATCCACGCCCAATATTGTTCTGTTTGTATCTGTAAGTTCTGGCGAGCCGGTAGAAAGTTGCTCATCCCTTCCCTCAAAGCGGGTGTCAAGCATCATTAAGTCTACCAGGTTGCCCCAACGGAAGTTACGGTAAATACGCTCTGGCGCGTTAGGGTCGGGCTTACGCACCGGCATCCAGTCAAAATATGTTTTTAAAGCATCGTTACGGCGTACAAGCCAGTCGCCTTCAGCACCCGGTGTGTGGTTTTCTGCGCCATCTTTCCAGCCGTTGTTGGCAATTTCATGGTCGTCCCAAACACAAATCCAGGGGTATTGCTGCATAGCGCGGCGCAAGTCGGGGTCTAGCTTGTATTGCGAGTGGCGTGTACGATAATCGTCAAGGTTTAAAATCTCATAGTCAGGCTCGTGGGCGCGGTCTCCGCTGCCCGCTCCATATTCGTAAATATAATCGCCCACAAAAATTACGGCATCTATATCATTCCGGTTAACAACATTAGCATGGGCGTTATATAGGCCTGCTTCATAATCCTGGCAGCTCATCAGCGCAAAGCGCAGGCTATCAATATCACCAACAGGCAGGGTGCGTGTGCGGCCTATTAAAGAACGCTCAGTACCCATGTTAAACTGGTAGTAGTACCATGTGTTGGCTTGCAGGCCGGTAACATCCACCTTAACACAAAAATCTTTAGAACTGTCGGTACTGGCATTGCCATTGGCTACTACGCTGGTAAAGGCGGTGTCTAAAGCCATGCGCCAGGTAAGGTTAACGGTACCTGTTTGGTCTGATACGCGTGTCCAGATTATTACACGGTCAGCAAGAGGGTCGCCGGATGCTACGCCGTGGTAAAAAGGAGCGTAGGCAGGGTCTACATCAGCCCTTACATCCGCATTTGACGGATACATTTGTTGAGCTTTAAGGCCCATAGAGCCGGCTATTAAAGCCGCAATAAGTAATAGTTTTCTCATGATTGATAGATGATACTTGCAAAGCTAATAATTAATTTCGCTGCTTGCATACCTTTTAGGTTAATTAACGGCTTATTAATACTTAGCATATTATACTGGTATTTATCATTATAGCATAATGCCATTTTTTGTACGTTTACCCAATGAACTTTAGGCTAATACGCAACGTTATTGTTTTTGAGGTGTACCAGCGCCTTAAATATCCTATGCTTGCCTTTTTAGTACTGGTGGTTTTTTCTACTTTTTTCTACCGCTACATATCAGGTTATGCTTACTCTGTGGTCGATTGTTTTTACATGACCATGATAACCATTACAACTATTGGTTACGGAGAGATTGTAGACATGTCGCACCTGCCCATAGGCCGCTTATATACCGTGGTTTTAGCAGTTTCGGGCATTGCACTCGCCACTTATACCATATCATCTATTATAGCCCTTTTTGTTGATGGGCGCATACTTAAAACATACCGATACTTACAAACCATGAATACCATAGAACAGCTAAACAAGCATTACATTATTTGCGGCCTTGGCCGCATAGGCAGCAGCATAGCAGCTGAAATGGTGCTTACCCAACGACCCTTTGTTGTTATAGAGCGCGATGGGGCAAGGGTGAGAGAAGTGGAGATTCAACATCCGGATTGGCTGGTTATAGAGGGCGAAGCTGCCGACGATGATACCCTGGCCAAAGCAGGTATTAGCCGCAGCATGGGCGTTTTTGCCGCTACTAACGATGATAATACAAACCTTGTTATCAGCCTTTCGGCAAAGCAGTTAAACCCCGATGCACGCGTTATTTCAATGTGCAAAGACCATTCCTACATCAATAAAATAACCAAGGCCGGGGCCGATAAGGTAATATCGCCCTACCTGATAGGCGGGTTGCGCATGGCATCAGAAATGGTGCGCCCCACCGTTACCTCTTTTTTAGATGATATGCTGCGCGACAATGGGGTAAACTATCGGTTTGAAGAGTTTGCACTGCCCTCCCGCTTTATTGGCAGCACCCTGGCAAGCCTTAATATTGATGCCTTTAAAGACTCTAACTTTTTAGCCCTGCGCAAAAGCTCGGGCCAGGCCATTTACAAACCACAGCCTGATTATATCTTTCAGCCCGGAGACGTATTTGTTGTAATAACAAACCCTAACGAACGTCACCGTATAGAAGAATTGTTTGCTTAATTATTAGAAACTCTAAAGTATTAGTGAAAATGGATGCCTAATATTTGGGTGAAGAATAAAAAACTGTAGTAATGGCAAACCGTTGGGGTATACCAAAAAACGTTGAAGAATTAGTAAAGCAAAGGGACTTACATTGTGTGTATTGTGGTATAATATTTACCAACCCCGCTCTTTCATTTAAATCAAGAGCTACATGGGAGCACATAGTTAATGATATTAGAATAAATGGTCCTGAAAATATTGCTCTTTGCTGCGGTTCTTGTAATGCTAGCAAAGGATCAAAACAATTAGATACTTGGTTATTAAGTAAATATTGCTTAGCAAAAGGCATTTCAATAAACAGCGTTTCAATAGTGGTTAAAGAACATCTAAAAAAATCACATCATTGAAGCGGCATCATATAAAACAATTATTTGCTTAGGAGTTATTTAACAACTTCATTACCTCTTACATTTGCACCACAAACCATAAAAATGAAAGTAGCCGTTGTGGGCGCCACCGGATTGGTAGGCACCGTTATGTTGCGTGTGTTAGAAGAACGCAATTTTCCTGTAACAGAATTATTAGCCGTTGCTTCTGATGCATCAGTGCGCCAAGGCAAAGAGGTTACCTTTAAAGGCAAGCAATACAAGGTTGTTAGCATGAGTGATGCCATTGCCGCCAAACCTGCTGTAGCCATATTTTCTGCCGGCGGCACTACCTCTACCGAGTTTGCCCCACAATTTGCCGCTGCTGGCATTACGGTGGTAGATAACTCATCGGCATGGCGTATGGACCCTGATAAAAAACTTGTAGTACCTGAGATTAACGCACGCGAACTAACCGCTAACGATAAAATTATTGCCAACCCCAACTGCTCTACCATACAAATGGTAATGGCCCTAAACCCGCTGCACAAAAAGTATGGTATTAAGCGCGTGGTAGTGTCTACCTATCAATCGGTAAGCGGAACGGGTGTTAAGGCAGTGCAGCAAATGGAAAATGAGCGCAACGGCGTTGAAGGCCCTATGGCGTATAAATACCCTATTGATAAAAACTGCATACCGCAATGCGATGTGTTTACTGATAACGGCTATACCAAAGAAGAGATGAAGATGGTAAACGAAACCCGTAAAATTATGGGCGACGATACCATCCGGGTTACGGCTACCGCGGTTCGTGTGCCTGTTTCGGGCGGGCACTCAGAGGCTGTGAATGTAGAGTTTGAGCACGATTTTGATATTGCCGATGTACGCGCATTGTTAGCCGCTACATCCGGCATTACCCTGCGCGACGACCCTGAGAACTATATATACCCTATGCCACTTGAGGCACATGGTAAAGACGATGTATTTGTGGGCCGCCTGCGCCGTGACGAAAGCCAGCCTAACACCCTAAATATGTGGATAGTGGCAGATAACCTGCGCAAAGGCGCTGCAACCAATGCCGTACAAATTGCCGAGTACCTGCACCAAAACGGCTTAATAGGCTAACCGCTTACATGTTAGCAACCGTTGCTCATTTGTTTTTGTGTTGATTTTCAGCATATTACAATCCTTTTTGTACAAATTTCACTTCTTTATTACATGGGTAACGCATGCCCTTGCATTGGCAAAAAATTGGGCTTACTATAAAATAGTTTTGGGCTTGTTAATACATCAAGCTTATGAAACAAGGTTTACGCATAGTACAAAAGCAAAAACAAAAAATGTCGGCAGCACTAAAATATGTGGTTGTTGGCACCTGTTGTGTTGCCGTTGTAGGCGGCATTACTTTTACATATCTTAACTTAGGGCAAAGCACTACCGCGCGTGCAGGCACCGAAGCTATAAAAGACCCTGTAAAGCTTCGCTTTTTTGAAGGCGAGCGGCAGGGCGATGAGGTGGTGCTAAAATGGCGTACACTTATGGAGGTAGAAAACGACTATTTTACCATAGAGCGTAGCGCCGACGGTGAATTGTTTGAACCCATTGCAGTTATACAGGGCGCTGGGTTTAGCGAAGACCGTAAAGACTATACTTATACTGATCCTGAGCCTTTGGCTGGCAATAATGTATACCGCTTGGGCAAAACAAATTTTGAAGGGCAAACTGTATACTCTGATATCATATCAGTAGCCATTACAAAAGAAGAGGCCGTAAAAATTATATATGGCGGGCAAAACCCTTCTAACGGCTTAAGCGAGATTGTTTTTGATGCTGATACCAATTCAGATATTTCGGTTGTGCTAAAAGATGTAACTGGCAAACAAATATTCAGCAATATTATTAAGCCTAAAGAAGGCCGCAACACCTTTACTTTTGAAGACAAAACGCGCCTGACTACCGGTGTATACATGGTAAACCTGGAGCGCAACGGCGTAAAGTCTAATGTGCTGAAACTGGTAAAAACACACTAATAAAACCTAACACTCTATAAGAACAAAAAGCCCGCTAACATTACTGTCAGCGGGCTTTTTAATGCGTTATAAAAGTTGCTTATTTAACAACCGAAAGGTTAAGTGTTTTAGCACCACCTAATGTGCGTAAAGTAACCAAGTAGTTGCCTGCGGCGTAGCCCGCTACATCAAACTGGTAAGTGTGCTGGCCTTTTAAACGGGCGCCAATTGCGCGTTTTTCCAGTTGTTTACCGCTTAGGTCGTAAACCTCAAGGCTAACAGGACCTGATTTTACAACGTTAAAGTTTAGGTTAACAGTGCTTGTAGCAGGGTTAGGAAACATACCCACTTCAATATCAGCTTTTGTTTCGTCAAGGTTAACAGTACCGTCGCCCCTTAAACAAATATCATCAATAGAAATTAAGTTGTCATCATCAGCATCGTGTAAAAAGGCGATGTAAATTTTTTGGCCTGCATACTGGGCAAGGCTTACGCTGTGTGGTTTTAATACACCAAGCATACGGATAGAATCTCCACCGTACTCAATATAAGTACCGTCTAAGCCGTGCACCTCACCTTCAGAGAAAGTAAAGCCTGCAAAAGAGCTATCTGGCAATGGGTCAACGCGAGAAAGGTACTCTCCAGCAACAAAAAGGGTATCGGTAAAGTTGTTTTCAAAATTATCGGTAGTAGATACCAATACTTTGTAACCATCGCAATACAATGGGGTTTGGCGTGGTGCCGATTTCCATGTTAAAACACCAGAGGCATCGTTTAACTGAACAGAAGGCAAGATGAAGTAGTTTAATGCCTGGCCTGCTGGGTCAAACCATGAGCTTGATGCAAGGGCAACGTTAGTATCGCCATCAATGGTTAATGAGTCTTGAATAGCGAAAGGAAGAATTAAAAACCACTCTAAATCGCGGGCGTTAGCATCAATTAAACCATCACCATCAAAGTTATAGCCAGAGCTATCGTAATCCTGGCCGCTTGGTGGGGCAACCTGGTATGTAAAATTAATTACGTTGTTAAAATCTTCAAACAGAAGAGTGTCTTGTGCCGTGGCAACTTTGCCTACAACTAAAAAAACAAGAGCGAGTAACAGTTTTTTCATTGTGTGTTAGATTATGTTGTGTGTTTATTTACAGTAAAGGCAAAGTTAAACCAATATCTAATTATTTAGGTTTCTTGCCGAAAAGAATTTTATCCAAATATTAAAATCTATCTTATTAATAAGTAAAATAGGCGGGTTAAAAGTATTTAAAACCCATAAATATCACTATATTTTTTATTGGCATATTCAATAAAACAGGTTGCATCAAGCGCCTTACCCGTTACCATTTCGCAAACCTGCCTACTGGTTAGGTTACGGCCCTTGGTATATATTTTTTCTTGTAACCAATGCAACAGGGGTGTAGTATTACCAATGGCAATAGCGTCTTCCAGGCCAGGCACTTCTTTTTCTGCTTGCGCATAAAACTGCGCCGCGTAAAGGCTGCCTAATGAATAGGTTGAAAAATAGCCCATACTGCCGTGGCTCCAGTGCACATCTTGCAACACCCCTTGCGAGTATGTAGGCACCTCTATACCTAAATACTCTTTATACTTGGCATTCCATGCTTCGGGTAGGTCTTTCGCCTGTAGCGAACCCTCAATCATTGCCAGTTCCAGTTCAAAGCGAATGATAATATGGAAATGGTAAGTCAGCTCATCGGCCGATGTGCGTATTAACGATGGTTCTACCCTGTTAAATGCCTTGTAAAAACTATCTAACCCAACGGCACCTAATTGTGCCGGGAATAATTGTTGCAGCCTGGAATAGTTAAACTGCCAAAAGCCTTTGCTGCGGCCCACATTATTCTCCCAAAGGCGGCTTTGGCTTTCGTGTATAGCCAGCGATACCGCCTCACCTGATGGTAAGCCGTAATCATTTGCAGGCAAGCCTTGCTCATATAATGCGTGGCCCCCTTCATGTATGCAGCTCCATATCATTTCGGCCAGGTCGCTCTCGCTAACACGGGTAGTAACCCTAACATCTCCACTGCCAAAGCTTACGGTAAAGGGGTGCGCCGAAATATCCTGCCTGCCGGCTTCAAAATCATACCCCATTTGCTTTAGCAAATCAAGGCCAAAACCCCATTGGGTATCTTTATCAAAATGCTGTTTAAAAAAACTGTCGTCGGGCTTGGGTGCTGCAAACACCTTGGCCAAAAGCTCTTTAAGGCGTGGTTTAAAATCATCAAACACCGCCTTTATATCTGCCGATGTTGTTCCTGGCTCATAATCATCCAGCAAGGCATCGTAAGGGTGTACTTCGTATCCGGCAATTTCCACCTCGCGGCGCTTTAGGTCTATTAGTTTTTGCAGTTTAGGCTCAAACAGGGCGTAGTTATTGTCTTTTTTAGCAACCTGCCACGCCTGGAAACCTGCCGAAATTGCCATGCTCATTTCTTCTACAAACTCTTTTGAGAATTTATTGCGTTTGGCAAAGTCTTTAGCGGTGCGTTCTACATTGCTGCGCTGTTTCTCGTCAAGGGCATTTCCAGCCAGTAGTTCATTCACAACCGTATCCAGTTCGGGCGCTGTAGCCAAATCGTGCGAAATGCCTGCCAGCGTAGCCTGCTGCGAAGCCCTTGCTGCACCGCCTTTTTCGGGCATAAACACTTCCTGGTCCCACTGCAAAAGGGCGTTGGCAAAGTTTACATCAGCCAGCTTGCGCAAGTGGCTTGTATAGTTTTCGTAGCTCATGGCTATTTTTTAGTGTTGATGATGGATAGGATAAATAAAGCCCAGCCTGCAATAAGCAACACCCCGCCCAACGGCGTTACCAGCCCAAAACCTTTGGGTATTGCAAGCCCGCTAACCGCGGTGGTAGATAGCAGATATATAGAGCCTGAAAAAAGGCAGGTGCCCGCTATAATAAGATTTGCAGCCCAACCAAATAGTTTGCCGCCATATTGCATGGCCATCAGACCAAAAACCAACAGTGCAAGCGCGTGGTAGAACATAAATTTTACAGCTGTATTAAACCCTTCAAGGCTTCGGGGTTCCAGCTTGTCGCGCAGTGCATGTGCCGCCAGGGCGCCAAGTACAACACTTAATAGCGCAAAAACACCGCCTGTTACAAATAACTTTTTTTGCATATGTCAAAGGTAATCAGCAAGGGTATAAAACCCTGTGTAAAACGACAAAAAATTAAAACAGGCCAGGCTCTAACCGCAAGCCAAAAAAGTATAAGTATAAGTAGGCTGCTACTACAATTGCAAAAGCAAATATAGCCCCATAACTGTAGCGTATTTTGTAGGTTTCCTCAAAAAAGTGTACCATAAACTTGCGTTCGCTTATGCGTATAAATACACTGGCAGACATTAAGAAAAGCGCCAGTACCATAAGCCATACCACACGCCACTCATAGAACATATGGAAAGCAGGTATTAGGGCCATTAGCACAAATGCAGGAATAATCAAAACATAAAAAGAAAACACACGGTAGTTATTCCTCTTCATATACTTCATAGCCGGGGTAAACTGCAAAAAGTTGTGGGCTATAAAGCGCCCATAAAATATTATAACAATCAGCGCTATTAATGCAGCAATAAACCTGTCACGTTCTGTCCAATACCAGTAGCGGGTTAACACACCTATGCCCGAGTTTCGCACATAAGGGGTAGCCAGCCATTGTACAAGGTAATAGTTCATACTATGGATAAATATCCAAAACCATAACATGCGGTAGGTGCTGCGCTTTTTGGGTACAGCTAAAAACACCAGGTACGATAATATTGCCAGGCCGACACATAAATATGGGCCGGCATTATAAATAATTTTCACCGCACGCGGATACCAACCTTCGCTTTTAACAAACGCAACACTATTGTAAAGTAATACCGGTTCTGAAATATAATGATAGGCGCCCAGGTACCAAATAAGATTGTGAAGTAAATTAACCACGCCAAAAGCGGCAAGGCACATAAGTGTAGAGTTGAATGCCACTTTTTTAAAGGCATCCAGTATCTCTTCGCGGGTATATATTTCGTCTTTAAGCAATTTCCCTAAAAATATACTTTCGCAAAACTAATGCTTTTTTGCATTTCTCAATCTTATATTGTTTTGGCAAGTATCTTTGTACCTTATTAAGCTCTTTATATGACAGATAAAATTGTTTTTAGGATTGTTGCCGGCATTACGGCATTTGTTTGTATCGTGGTTTTTATTTTAAGCCTTAAGGTTATACCCGTGCCAAACCCAATACCGTCTTTTGTATATTCATTACCTAAACTAAACGCAATATTAAATGGCACATGTACACTTTTGCTCCTTTTTTCTTTTTACCAGATTAAGCAACGCAACATTAGCCTGCACAAAGCACTAAACCTTACCGCCTTTGGTGTTTCATCGCTGTTTTTGGTGTCGTACATAACTTACCACTGGATGGCCCCCGCTACATCATTCCCAAAAGAAAACAGCTTATACTACCTATACATCTTTATCCTGCTAACACATATTGTTTTAGCCGCCGGCGTGTTGCCGCTAATACTGTTATCGTTTTACCGTGGCCTGCAAAACGATGTAGCCCGCCACCGCAAGCTTGTACGTTATAGCTTCCCAATATGGTTATATGTTACTATTACAGGGGTTATTGTTTATTTAATGATTTCGCCCTACTACAATTTTCCGCAGTAAATTGCGTTTAACAAAGATGAAGTTTTTATACCCCATATTGACTGTTGGCGCATTGCTTTTAAGCATTGTAGAAACCACCTACGCACAGGTTACACCCAAAAACGTTGAAGATAGCACCATATCTATTGCTATGGTTGATGTTTCATATGCTTTTCAGGTGCCCGGCGGCAACCTTGCCGATAGGTTTGGCAACAGCTCTATGCTGGGATTAAACTTTCAATATAAAACAAAAAACAACTGGCTTTTTGGCGCGGGTGGGGGCTTTATATTTGGGTCGGATATTAAAGAAGACAGCGTTTTAAAAGCCATAGCAACGCCGGGTGGTACTGTAATTACTAATGTAGGCACCGGTGCCGAAATTTATCAATATGAACGAGGGTATATGCTTACTGCTTCTATTGGCAAACTTATCCCCGCTTTTGGGCCAAACAAAAACACCGGGTTTGTTATATCTGTGGGCGGTGGCTTTATAAACCATAAAATACGCATAGAGGTTGCTGATAATAACGTTTACGCACTTTCTAAAGACTATAAAACCGGCTACGACCGTAAAACCAACGGCCCCTGTATTACCGAATTTTTTGGCTACCGCTACATGGGTAACCGCAAGCTGCTCAACTTTTTTGTAGGGGCTGAGTTTACCCAGGGCTTTACCCAAAACCGCAGGCCGTACAACTTCGACCAAATGGGCCCCGACAATACGAAGCGTATAGACCTGCTATACAGCTTTAAATTTGGTTGGGTCTTACCACTATACCGCCGCGACCCCGGCACTTATTTCTACAACTAAATGCTTTATCGCTTAGGCACCCTGCTATATATTACAGCTATTAAGTTAGCTGCTGTATTTGGCAACGCCAAAGCAAAATTATGGGTCAACGGCCGCAAGGGTTTGTTACAGGAAATAGAAGCCATTGACTGGGGCAACCACGAATATATTTGGGTACACTGCGCATCGCTTGGCGAGTTTGAGCAGGGCCGCCCATTAATCGAAAAAATTAAACATGAAAACCCCTCCCAAAAAATCCTGCTTACATTCTTTTCCCCATCGGGATACGAAGTGCGTAAAAACTACTCAGGGGCAAATTACGTATTTTACTTACCTGCTGATTTACAGGACAATGCAGCCCGTTTTATAGCTGCGGTAAAACCTAAAACAGCACTTTTTATCAAATATGAGTTTTGGGAAAGCTATCTATCTGCTTTACAATCAACTAGCACACCAACTTTTCTTGTATCGGCTATATTCAGGGCTAACCAGTACTTCTTTAAGTACAAAAGGCTAATGCCGCTGCGGGTTTTCAGCTACTTTTTTGTTCAAAACCAACAATCTAAAAGCATTTTACACCTACATGGCTTTAAAAATGCTGAAATTACAGGCGATACACGCTTCGACAGAGTACATGATGTTGCACAGTCGCTATCCAAGCTAGCCGTAGTAGAAGAATTTGCCAACGGCAACAAGCTTTTTATAGCCGGTAGTACCTGGCCTGAAGATGAAAAAAACCTTGCCCGACTAATTGCCACAACCCCTGTAGGGTATAAGTTTGTTATAGCTCCGCACGATGTAAACCCAACACGCATTGCAGAGTTAAAAACACTCTTCAGCAACTACAATCTGGCATTGTATACCCAAGGCAAAACAGAGGGCTTAGCCGATGCACAAATACTAATTATAGACACCATTGGTGTGCTTTCTACCGCCTACCGCTATGCCCAAATATCATACGTTGGCGGCGGGTTTAACAGCGGCATACACAATGTGTTGGAAGCTGCTGTTTATGGGCATCCTGTAATATTCGGGCCTAAGCACCAAAAGTTTGCCGAGGCGCACGATTTGCTAAAACTACACGCTGCATTTTCTATTGCTAATGCGGATGATTTACAACACATCTTTAACAACCTTAATACCGATAGCCGATTGTATATATTAGCTGGTAGCGCAAGCCGCAAATATGTGCTGGAAAATACCGGCGCAACCGACAAAATCTACAACCATTTAAAGGCCCAAGGGTTAGTATAGCCATGGATTTTGCCGCTAC
>JAIXUZ010000125.1 GCA_027483285.1 Bacteroidota bacterium | reverse complement strand
GCAGCATCGCAGGCATTAGCAAGTTTTGGTAAAATTGCAAGTATCGACCTTGTAATTACTCCTGATAAGTCTAAATGGACCCGCGTGCCGGTTGTAGAGTTGAACAATGACCCTGCAACATCTGAAGGCGGTGCTAAAAAGATGGATGTGCGCAACCGTGCATCAGTTGATAAAAATGGTAACCCTGGCGATGGAATAGTAACCAACGACCCTAACGATGCTGATTACATTAGCGCTAAAGGTATGGGCTGGTTCCCTGGCTACGCCATAAACATAGAAACAGGCGAGCGTTTAAACATTATGTTTGGTGAGAACTCTTTCTTAACCCAGGATAATGGCCGCGATATGAAATGGAATCCAACATCGCGTGTGTTTAATGGTAATAATGTAATTATGGGTGGTATGCACTATGTATACATTATGGGCCGCAACCCTTCACCTAACCCTGTTGCTCCATTGTTTGATAATGGTGCTGCATTAATGAGCCATTTCGCTAACAACAACTACGTTCCATCAGACCAGATTAAACGTAACGTTTACAAAGATGCAATGTATGTTACCCTGCCTGTGGCTGTAGATGGTAAAGAGTGGTTGTCTAACAACGTTCGTATCCGCCTGCGTGTTGCTAAAGCTTACACTAAAAACTACAGTGTTGATGCTGAAGCCAACCCGGTTAACGACAACTTCCCTCAGTACTACTTTAACACTGACGATATCTTTGCTAAAACTGATAACGCTGATGCAGCTAAACGCGGTTTAGACCTTATCAATATAGTTCCTAACCCGTATTATGCATTCTCGGCTTATGAGCGTAACCAGCTTGATAACCGCGTTAAAATTACCAACCTGCCGCAGCGCGCAACCATCTCAATCTTTACATTGAATGGTACCCTTGTACGTAGGTTTAAAAAAGATGACCCATTGACATCACTGGATTGGGATTTGAAAAACCAAACCGGTATTCCAATTGCCAGCGGCCTATACATACTACATATTGATGTACCAGGAGTTGGTGAGAAAGTATTAAAATGGTTTGGTGTTATGCGCCCAATCGACTTAGATACCTTCTAGTCTTAAAAGTAAAAGAGAGTATAAACAAAATGAATAAACGGGGATGACCGTAGCGTCATCCCCCTTATAAACAGAAAGAGATGAGGCAGTTAGTACAAAAACTTTCGATGTTGGTTGTAGGTTTAGCTACCACCACCGTAATGTTTGCCGGCAACGGCGACCGTGCAGGCCAGGCAGGTGCAACTCAGTTGCTAATTAACCCCTGGGCACGTACCTCGGGCTGGGCAGGTGCCAACACCGCCAGCGTTCATGGTTTAGAGGCTATGAACTTTAATGTGGCCGGTACCGCTTTTACTAAAAAGACAGAGCTTATTTTTAGCCGTACTACATGGTTAAAAGGTTCAGGTATTAACATTAATGCTTTTGGCCTTACTCAAAAATTGGGTAAAAAGGACGGAGCAGGCGTGTTAGGCCTAAGTGTAATGTCTATTGATGCGGGTGATATTATGATTACCACTGTAGACCTTCCTGAAGGTGGCATTGGTACATACAAACCACGTTTTACAAACATTCACCTGTCATATGCTAAAGCGTTTTCAAACTCTATTTATGGTGGTATTGCCGTTAAGGTAATTAACGAGGCTATACCCGACGTAAATGCTTTGGGCTTTGCTTTTGATGCAGGTGTACAATATGTAACAGGTAAAAAAGAAAACATCCACTTTGGTATTTCTTTGCGCAACGTAGGCCCACGTATGCGTTACGGTGGCGATGGTTTATCATTCCGCGGTACTATACCTGCAAATGGCAATACCCAAACGGTATCACAACGTTCTGAGCCTTTCGAGATTCCATCGTTGTTAAACATTGGCGGTGCTTATGTTGCCGATTTTGGTAGTAAAGATCACAACCTAACAGTTGCAGGTAACTTTACGGCTAACTCTTTTACCAGAAATCAATTCCAATTAGGTTTGGAGTACTCTTGGAGAAAGATACTTCAACTACGTGGTGGTTTTAACTACGAGAATGGTATTTTTAAATACGAAACCCGCCAAACCGCCTTCTTAGGCCCATGCGCAGGTTTTACTGTGGAGATACCGTTAGCAAAAGAAAAAGGAACCACTTTTGGTTTAGATTATTCTTACCGTGCTACCGATTTATTTGGTGGTACACACAACTTTGGTGCCCGCATCAACTTATAAGTTTAGATAAATATATTTTACTTAAGCCCCATACATTTGTATGGGGCTTTTTTTATTATACTGAACTACTAAATAAAAACACCCCTGAAGCGCATAAGAGCCTTATTGTGCTACTTTACAGTTTAATATAGGCATTTGTTTGCCCCAAGGATAATAGTACAGTAGAAAAGCCTAAAATTGATGTTGCAGCAGTAGCCAATAGCAAGTAAATAGTACTGGTATTAACTAGTTAGAGGGTTCTTTTGTGTATAAAAGTACTGATAATCAGATAATTATGCCTAAGATGGGTACTTAAAATTTTGCTTGGTTTTGTAATTGGTATTTAAAGTCGTATTTTTGCAATGACAAAAGAGACTTCGCATTGAGCGAGGTCTTTTTTGTCGTTTTATAGTAACCGTAATTGAAAGTATTATGTCGAATGTAACATACCTTACCGAAGAAGGCCTTAAAAAGCTGACAGATGAACTGCACCACCTTAAAACGGTTGAGCGTCCCAGCATATCGCAACAAATTGCTGAGGCTCGAGACAAAGGTGACTTATCTGAAAATGCTGAATATGATGCGGCAAAAGAAGCGCAAGGCCTGTTAGAGCTTAAGATATCTAAAATGGAAGAGATAATGAGCCATGCCCGTATAGTTGACGAGACTAAACTGGACATGTCCAAAGTGCTTATCCTATCTAAGGTTACCATTAAGAATTTGGCCAACAGCGCTAAAATGTCGTACACGTTGGTAGCAGAAAACGAAGCCGATTTAAAATCAGGTAAAATATCAATCACATCCCCAATTGCTAAAGGCCTGTTAGGCAAAAAAGTTGGCGACCAGGTAGAAATACAGGTGCCATCTGGCAAAGTAAAGTTTGAGATTGTTGAGATTGCCCGCTAAGCAATGACCATTTTTACCAAAATAATACGCGGAGAGATACCCTGCTACAAAGTAGCCGAAGACGATAATTTTATTGCTTTTTTAGATGTAAACCCGGTGGCTAAAGGCCATACGCTGGTAGTGCCTAAAAAAGAGGTAGATTATATTTACGACCTTGACGACGAAACGCTGGCAGCCCTTTGGGTATTCAGCAAAAAGGTGGCTAAGGGCGTAAAAGCTGTGGTGCCTTGCAACCGTATTGGTATATCTGTTATTGGTTTAGAAGTGCCCCATGCACACGTGCATCTAATCCCCATAAACACGCTTGACGATATGAACTTTTCTAAGCCGCGTGTAAAGCTAGCCACCGACGAGTTTGTTGGCCTGGCGGCGCACATAGCATTACATATTTAACACCTACAATGGAAAACCGCAGAGTAAGGGTACGTTTCGCTCCAAGCCCAACAGGGCCACTACATATGGGCGGCGTACGCACCGCTTTATACAACTATTTATTTGCTAAAAAACACGGCGGCGATTTCATCCTCCGTGTAGAAGATACAGACCAGGGCCGTTTTGTGCCGGGTGCTGAGCAATACATTGTTGAAGCCCTTAAGTGGTGTGGTATAGAACCTAACGAGGGTGTTGGTTTTGGCGATGGCCCCCATGCGCCTTACCGCCAAAGCGAGCGCAAAGCTATGTACCGCCAATATGCTATGCAGTTGGTTGATGCAGGCCATGCGTACTATGCTTTTGATACCAGCGAGGAGTTAACAGAAATGCGCGAGAAGTTAGAGGCCGCAAAGGCTGTTTCTTCTGCCTACAATGCTGTTACGCGCGCAAATATGAAAAACTCGCTAACCTTGCCCGAGGATGAGGTGAAGCGACGTTTAGATGCCGGCGACCCTTACGTTATACGCATAAAATTACCCCGTGCCGAAGAGGTGCGTTTTCATGATATTATCCGCGGATGGGTGGTGGTACATACCTCTAATATGGACGATAAAGTGCTGTATAAGAGCGATGGTATGCCTACCTATCACTTAGCCAATATAGTTGACGATTACCTGATGCAGGTAACACATGTAATACGCGGCGAAGAGTGGCTGCCATCAGCCCCGTTACACGTATTATTATACCGCTATTTGGGTTGGGAAGCTGTTATGCCCCAGTTTGCCCACCTTCCGCTTTTGTTAAAACCCGATGGTAATGGCAAGCTAAGCAAGCGCGATGGCGACCGTTTAGGTTTTCCTGTGTTTCCATTAAACTGGGTAGACCCTACCAGTGGCGAGCAAAGCAGCGGGTATCGCGAACGTGGTTACTACCCCGATGCTTTTGTAAACATGCTGGCATTATTGGGCTGGAACCCCGGTACCCAGCAAGAGATATTTACCCTGGCAGAGTTGTGCGAAGCATTCTCTTTAGAGCGTGTAAGCAAAAGCGGAGCTAAGTTCGACCCTGAAAAAACCAAGTGGTTTAACCAGCAATATCTGCGTGCTAAAGATAATGCGGAGTTGGCCCTGGAATATTTGCCTGAGCTTACCGCCAAAGGCTATAACCCCGATATGGAAACCCTTGCCCGCATTTGTGGCATGGCCAAAGAGCGCTCTACCTTTAGCAGCGATTTTTGGGAGAATTCATGGTTCTTTTTTAAAGCACCTGATACGTACGACGAAACTACGGTACAAAAGAAATGGAATGCCGAAGCGGCAGGCCTTTTAAAAGAACTGGCTACCCGTTTTGAAGCTATTACTGAGTTTACCCACGATAATATACATACTGCTTTTAATACCTTTTTAGAAGAAAAAGGATTAAAAATTGGCGCTATGCTTCCATTATTCCGCCTATCAGTAACGGGGTTGGGGCAGGGGCCGGGTATGTTTGATGTTGCCGAAATATTGGGCAAGGAAGAAACATTAGCCCGCGTAAACCATGCAATTACTGCATTGGGTTAAACATTTTAGGCTGATATTTTTTACTATAAAAGTATAGCAGAAAACCATATTGCAATGGCTGTAATTAAATTGGAGGGAATGGAGTTTAAGGCTTTCCATGGGTTGTACCCCGAGGAAAGGGTTAAGGGTAACCTTTTTACGGTTAACCTTAGCTTTGAAGCAGACACAACCCGTGCCCAACAAACGGATAACATTGCCGATACGGTAGACTATGCAGCTATTTACCATTTAGTAGAAAAGGAAATGAAATACCCATCGGACCTGTTAGAACATATTGCACAACGTATTAAAACCAGTGTTGAATATAACAATATGGGTATATCTAACGTACAGGTATCGGTAAGTAAGCATAACCCCCCGGTAAGTGGTGTTATACAAAAAGTAACTGTAGTATTGTAATGTTGCAAAGCCAACCCCATAGTGTTGAGAAAAAATGCCCGCGTTGCGGGCAGGTTTTTGGCTGTGTAGTTCAGGATAACTGCTGGTGCGATGAAAATATCAACCTAAGTCGCGAAACGCTTAAACTTATACGTTTAAATTACTTAGATTGCCTTTGCAAAGAATGCTTGCTGTTTTTTATGGAGCTTGAAAAACATGGTGGCAGGGCTGCTTAACAGTACGTTATTCCAAGATTTTAAAGATAAATAGGCATAGATTGGCTTTTTTTGCTATTTTTGCCGCCAATTAGTTAGGTTTCGTGGCCGAGTGGCTAGGCTCAGCTCTGCAAAAGCTGCTACAGCGGTTCGAATCCGCTCGAAACCTCTGATAAAAATTAAAGCCAACCTTTATGGGTTGGCTTAATTATTTTCATAAAGTGCATGGGTTACCAACTACGTAAGCCGGCAATCCATTTAATATTAGCTTTTGATACTGCGTACTTTGCCTTTAGTTCGGCCAGTTTTATTTGCCCGTTTATCAAATTTGTTTCGCGCATGTTTATAACAAATAAGGTTGTTTCGCCATTGCTAAATTTTAGCATTTCAGCATCGTATAGCTGTTGAAGGTTGTCTACAAGGCTTACCTGGGTTTTTACCAGTTTTTCGAATAACAACAAGTCGTTAAAAGCTGCCAGCAGGCTGTTTTTATTGTCGCGTGCAGTAAAATCAAGCTCAAGGTTTGTTTGTGTTATTTTGTTTTTAATCAGGTTAAGCTTTCCTCGCTCTTTGCGCAAAAACAAAGGGAAATACACCTCAACACCCGATTTGTAATTATCTCTGAAAACAGGCCCAAAACTATTGCTGCCAAAGTTGTTGCTACTTAAAAAATTATAATTCACATTTATGCGAGGCCTAAGGTTTTCTATAGACAAGCGTTTGTCTATACCTAATTGCTTTAGCTTAAAATCAAGTTTAACAATATCGGGGTGGGTAATGGTGGCAGAGTCTATAAGATTCTTCATTTTAAACACCAGCAGGGTATCTGTTTCTGTACCAATTTCTGATGGAAGAAGGGTAGTGTCAATTTCAAGCGGGGTGTTACCATCTTTCCATAGGTGGGTAGAAAGTCCAAGCCCCGAGTTTTTAAAGTCAACACCGGCTTGTAGGTAAAGCTGTTCGCGCTGTAAATAGTTAAAATGCGCTTCTACAGAATCAATAGGTGCTTCTTCGCCATTTTTAACATTATCGGCAACAAATAAATACCGCTCTTTTGCAAGTTTATATATCTGCTCTGTATACTTCAGCTTTTGGTAGCTATAGTACCAATCCCAATAGTCTTTTGTAATAGTAAGCAGCGTTTTGTTTACAAGCTTTTGTCTTTCGGCCCCGGCAATGGTAATGTATAGTTGTGCTTGCCTTAAAGCGGCCCTACGGCTATCAATAAGCAAGCCCTGGCCAATTGGTATGCTTATGCCTGCGGTGTAAAGCCCACCCTGTGGCACGGTAAGCTCATTGTCTAAATATTGACCAGTAGCGTTTTGATAGCTAAAGTTAAAGTCGGCACCAAACCATGTAGGTACTTTTAGGCCTGTATATATTTGGTCCCAATATAGTTTTTGGCTGTTGCCATCGGGGCTAAATATCTTGTTGCTGTAATCTGTTGCAAATACTGGGTCGAAACCACCGCGGGCTATGCGCACATCCCAGTCGGCAGCATCTTGCACCAGGTTGGCCTGCATAATAAGCGGATGGTTAAGCACCACATTTTTATACAAATCGGAAATGGTAAAAGAGCCGGTTTGTGCATTAGCCTGTATAGTTAGTAATACCAATAAAATAAGCGATAGGAGCCTCTTCATTTACCGTTTATTTTTTAGGTTGTTCATTTTCTGTAATTAGGTCGGGCGGAAAGCCATTAAGTTTACGCCAAATTTCATACCAAACGGGTACTTTATTTAACAAGCCCCAACCATATACATTGGTTCCCACACGTATTTGCGTGGGCCAGCTTTCTTCTTCAGGGTCAGGAACTACTAATACGCGGTATTGACCGTTTTTACTGTCAATATAGTCTATCACTTTTACTATACCGCCAAATGTACCTGTAGATGTACCTGGCCATCCCGAGAATACAAGAGCTGGCCAACCATCAAATTGTAGCCTTACTTTAGTACCCTTTTTAAGTAAAACAACATCAATAGGCTTTACAAATAACTCAACTGCCAATTTGGGGTTATTGGGCATAATGGTTGCTATGGCTTCGCTTTCTTTTATGTTTTCTCCAATACCGGCTTTTACTGCCTTAACTAAATACCCGTCTTGCGGGGCACGTATTATATAAAAACCGCTCCGTATTGCAGTGCTGGTAAATTCGTTTTGAAGTTTAGAGAGGTCGCCTTGCGATTCGCCTATATAAGCAGTTGTGCCATTTAACTCGCTTTCTGCCTTAGATATTTTTTCACCATAGTCTGCCGTTATACTGCTTTGTTCTATTACTGCATTTAAGTAACTGTTTTTAGCGTCAAGTAACTTATTTTCTTGCGATAGTAGTTTGGCTAAGGCATCGTTAAAACTACGTTTTCTGTTTTCATAATTTGTTAAAGAGAGTATTCCCTTTTTAAACAGAGTAGTGGAGCGGGTAAACTGCGTATCTGCAATTGCGTATTGTACTTTGGTCGCTACCAGGTCTATACTGTCTGACTGAACTTTGAGTTTAGCCTGCTTTATTTTATTTGTAGCCTGTTGTAATTTATAATCGCGAGATTTTGTTAATGCACCTATTTGTTTGGTGTATGAAATTGCTTTGTCTTCATTTGCATCAATACTCCTCTTTTTAAAATCTATTTGTTCGTTTAATCGTTTTAAAATATCAGGGTCTAAGTATTTTTCTTTAATCTCAGAAATTGTAATAATAGTATCTCCCTTTTTAACATAATCACCCTCTTGTTTGTGCCATTTTTCTATTCGCCCCCCAATAGGAGACTGCAATGTTTGTGGCCTTTCTGATGGAGCCAGCGCCGTTAGTTGCCCTTTTCCATTTATATTTTGTTGCCAGGGTATAAACATTAAAATTACAAAGGCTATAAACAAACATAATAGCACTCGGCTAAGTGTTTTTCCGCTTTTGGGTGTATCAACCATTTGCAGCGACAGCGATTTTTTTTGTAGCGCTATTACATGTTGCCCCAATTTATTTTCTGATAGGTTAAGCATTATGTATAGGGTTTATAATTTTTTTATACCACTCATTATTTTGCAGCTCATCAAAATTTCCACGGGCAGTTATCTCCCCGTTTTCCAAAAGGTAAATAATAGCAGCCTTTTTATGTAGAGATACATTATTGCCAATTAATAAAATAGTTGTGTTGTTTAGTTTTTCTTTAAACAAATGCTGTGCTATTTCTAAATCGCCTATTAAATGCTCGTGCACAATCCACAACTTAGGATTTTTTAAGACATTGCGGGCTATGTTTATTTTATTGTTTAGTTCTGCCGGAAGCCCAACGCCACCTGGCAAAAATTTGTGGTGTATACCGTCTGTTAAGTTTGTAATAGTATCATACACCCCTAATTTATTCAGGGTTTTTATAACTTCAATTTCAGGTATTTGAGAGTTTCCTAATGTGATATTTTCTAATATGGTGCCTTCAAAAAAGTTATCGGTAGTTAGGCTATGAGCAATTAAGCCCCTATAGCTGTTTAATTCTACATCTTTTATTGCCAAACCATCTACTTCGGCAGTGCCTTTATAATTTGTATATATACCTGATATAATGTTTATTAAGGCCTCTACACCGTAACCGTTGTTGCCTGCTATAACAACTGTTTTACCTGCCGGAATTGTTAAGGTAACATTTTTCAAAATATTATCGGCAACATAACTTTTGTAGTTTAGTTCTTTTAATGTTAAATGGTATCCGTTAGCTGTTGCGTAATCTTGAGATTTTATGTTGCCGCTTACCTCCAGGTTGTAATCGCTTATTTTTGCTGCTTTTTCTGCCGATGTAAACGCGTCATATACCGTATCAACACTTATAATCAGTTTTTCAATAGAGCTTAGAATTAATACTATAATAATTTCAGATGCTACAAACTGACCCAGGTTTATTTCCCTTTCAACAACAAGTAAAGAGCCTATAATTAGTGTGTCTGCTATTATGAATATTTTGAAAAGTAAGATGTTTACATAATGTGATAGTAAAACTTTAAAGTGGCTTTTTCTGGCAGTTATATATTTTACTGTATAATCGTCGGTTTTTTCTTGTACAAGGTGGCTCTCGCTACCGTTAAGTTTAAATGTATTAAGGTTGCGTGCAATATCTTGCAGCCAGCTAATCATCTTGTATTTGTAAGAAGATTCTTTAAGACTTGTTTCTAACCCCTTTTTGCCTGTACTCTTAAAACCTAAATACAAAAGAGTAATAAATAAAATATCTATTATAACAAATGTAGGATGGTATATTGCTAATAAAAGCAATCCAAAAAACACTTGTAACACGGCTGTTGTTAACTCTATCAGTATTTTTGATATACCTTTTTGTAACAATATTACATCAAAAAAACGGTTTACAATTTCGGGTGGATAACTACCTATTAGCTCATCAGCTTTTATTCTTGGCAACCTGTATGCAAAGTCAAACGTAGCCTTTGCAAAAAGCCTTCGTTGTAAAACCTCAACCATATAAATTTGCATAAGCTGTAGGCCTCCGGTTGCAGCAACACCAAGCAATACAAGTATAATTATTACTATGGCAGTGTCATATAATTCACCTCCTGATATCATTTGTATTACGGCTTGCATGCCAAGTGGAAGCGATAAACCAATAAGGCCTACTATTATGCTGTATATATAAATAATCCAAATGTCTTTTTTTTCAGATTTTATGTACTTCCAGAAGCGCAAAACAGGGGTTATTTTTTCTCCTATGCTTTTATCGCCAAAGGTGCTTTGTGTGCCTTCTTTCATATAATTACTAAGGTTGTTTATTGTTTTTTTCTGGGTTTAGTCTGTACTGTTTTGTTTAGCGAATCGAACAATAACTGTTCTAAAAAATTAATTAGCTTTTTATCATTTTTATCATTGCCAAAATCTGTTAATGATGGCAGGTTGCTCATGAAAAATTTTTGCATGTGCGATATTTCCAATATAGTGCTGGCAAGCGAGTGGGGGTATTTATATTCAGGGTTATACTCTTTAATAATTGCAGAAAAGCGTGCGCATAAATCTTTGTAGGGCTTAAAAAGCTTATCGTTATTATCGCTTGCTACATTTCGTGTTAAATAGGTTTTAGACCCCTCCCACATTACCAGTTTGTATGCTTCATGTTCGCTAATAAAGTCATTTGCGTTATCTTCTTCTGGTATTGCAAGCAGTTCAATTATGCGCTTTAGTTTTACCTCTGGGTTTGTTATGTTGTGCAAGTTGTATACCACTTTGTACTCTAAAATACTCCAATACCAGTTTATAATGTATAACAACAGGCGGTGTTTGTTTTCAAAATATCGGTATATGCTTGCTTCTGTTGTATTTATTTCTTTGGCCAGTTTTTTAAACGTAAACTCTTCAAAGCCTATTTTGTTTATGAGCAAAAGACCATTGCGCACAATGTTTTTACCCAGAGCAGATTCCTCTGGGTTGCGCAGGTAAATCTTTTCGTTCATTCTTATCCGCAGCTGTATTTCCATTGCTATTATTTATAAAAGCACAAATATAGCAATTTTGTTTAAAAATAAAATTAATAATAGTAATACTATTATGTGAAATATATTTACTATCTTTGGCTCGGAAATATATACCAACAAGTATGACACAGACAGCAAAAACACCCATTACAGTTGCTTATGGCGATGGTATTGGCCCTGAAATTATGGAGGCTACCATAAAAATAATTATGGCAGCAGGTGCTCAGATTGAGCCTGAGGTAATAGAAATTGGAGAGAAGGTTTATACCCAGGGTTACCCATCGGGTATTAAACCCGAAGCTTGGGAATCATTACGTCGCACAAAAGTATTTTTAAAAGCTCCTATTACAACACCGCAGGGTGGCGGCTTTAAAAGTTTAAATGTTACAATACGTAAAGTGTTGGGCATGTATGCTAATGTTAGGCCATGTATATCGTACCACCCATATGTTAAAACCAAGCATCCGGTAATGGATGTTGTTATTGTAAGGGAGAACGAAGAAGATTTGTATGCAGGCATTGAGCACCAGCAAACCGACGAGGTTGTGCAGTGTCTTAAAATAATTTCAAAACCTGGTACAGAAAAAATTATACGCTACGCTTTTGAGTATGCTAAGGCTTACGGTCGTAAAAAAGTTACCTGCTTTACTAAAGACAATATTATGAAAATGACCGATGGCCTTTTTCATAAAATGTTTGATGAAATAGGGCAGGAGTACCCTGAATTAGAAAAAGAGCATTGGATAATTGATATTGGCGCAGCCAAATTGGCTGATACGCCAGAGGTTTTTGATGTAATTGTAATGCCAAACTTGTATGGAGACATATTATCTGACGTGGCAGCGCAAATTACGGGCTCGGTTGGTTTAGCCGGTTCAGCCAATATTGGCGATAGTGTTTCTATGTTTGAAGCCATACATGGGTCTGCTCCTCGCAGGGCAGGACAAAATATGGCAAACCCATCGGGCCTGCTGTTGGGAGCCATACAAATGTTGATACATATTGGGCAAGCCGAAGTAGCTGAAAAGGTACATAACGCCTGGTTAAAGACTATGGAAGACGGTACCCATACCTATGATATTTTTAAAGAAGATACGAGCAAAGTAAAAGTTGGCACCAGCCAGTTTGCAGATGCTGTTATTGCTAACATAGGCCAAAAGCCACAACAGTTAAAGCATGTTGATTACTCGTTGGCAAAAAACGCAACCTTTAATGTAAAAATAACCCCTACTATACCTGCTAATAAAGAGCTTATTGGGGTAGATGTGTTTTTGCACCACAAAGACAGAGACCCCAATAAACTGGGCGATGCCCTGGTGGGATTTAAAGCAGGTAATATGGAGCTTACTATGATTACCAACAGGGGTGTAAAAGTATACCCCGATGGTATGGCTGAAACTTTTTGTACAGACCACTGGCGTTGCCGCTACAAATCAGACCTGTTAGTGCCATCAACCTATAACAATGTTATAGAGTTGTTGCAGCAAATAACCAACGCAGGTTTTGATATTATTAAAACTGAAAACCTTGTTACTATGAATGGGCAGCTTATGTTTTCTGCCGGGCAAGGCCAATAATATCTACAAGCTTTATCTACCTCAAAGTTTAGGTTCCAAACCAAAAGAGCGATAGACTATTACCTTCTATCGCTCTTTTTAAAGAAAAAGAAAGTTTATAGTTAGTTATAATTTTTAGTGTAGTTCTTTTAAATGCAAAGCCGGCCCTGCTGTAGAAATATGGCGGGGTTGGCTTTTTAATGTAGTTGACATGAATA
Organism: Bacteroidota bacterium; assembly: GCA_027483285.1. Classification (GTDB taxonomy): domain Bacteria; phylum Bacteroidota; class Bacteroidia; order CAMBQF01; family CAMBQF01; genus CAMBQF01. The sequence continues at coordinate 13,840 of JAIXUZ010000125.1, read as the reverse complement.
GTTTTTTTGAAAATAGGAAAGCGATATTAGTTTCTAAACATGGAAAAGAGCAAGTGTTAGGCCCGTTATTGAAACAAGCCTTTAACATAACCCTTGATATTGCCGCTAATGTAGATACTGATTTGCTTGGCACTTTTAGTGGAGAGGTGGATAGGATAAACAACCAGTATGATACCGCGAAACTTAAAATAGACAAGGCTAAGGAATTGCTACCCCAGGCTGATTTATTGTTGGCCAGCGAGGGCGCATTTAACCCACACCCGGATGCTCCTGTAATAACAATAAATACTGAGTTGTTGCTGTTAAAAGACCTGAGGAATGATTTTGAAATTGCCGCCTGGTATAAAACATACAATACAAATATTGAACGCAGAAAGATAAGCTCAAAAGCGCAACTGCTTGATTTTGCAACTGCTATTGATTTTCCAAATAACAGGTTGATTATAAAAACTACTATAGAGGCTACTAAATTGCATGTAGAAAAAGGGGCGGCATCTGTTGATGAGCTTGTTGCAATGTTCGAAAATATTAGCACTATTGCTGATAATAACATTATTGAGGTAGAAACTGATATGCGCGCCTGCTACAACACATTGCGTATGGAGAGCATAAGACTTTGCGCTGTTAATTTGGTTAATGCTATGCAAGCTGCCTGCGACCAATGCGGTACTCCGGGTTTTAGTGTTGCAGAGTCTAAAAGCGGTTTGCCCTGCAACCAGTGTGGCATGCCAACAAAGGCTATTTTGTATTATGTTTATAAGTGTAAAAAATGTGCATATACAAAAGATATTAAATACCCATTAAATAAGTTTAACGAGGATGCTATGTATTGCGACTTTTGCAACCCATAGTAAAAGGCAACCATGTTTTTTACTATGGTTAAATAAACTTAGTTTAGTACCATGCAAACACAGCATATTGAAATAGCAAAGCAACTAGGCTTGCAGCCGCACCCTGAGGGTGGGTATTACAAAGAGGTTTACCGTTCGGCAGGTGTTATTCCGCAGGCGGCTATGGGTAGTGTTTTTAGCGGCGACAGAAACTACTCTACCGGCATTTACTTTATGCTGGTGGGTGGAAATTTTTCAGCGTTCCACCGTATAAAAAGCGATGAGCTTTGGCATTTTTACGATGGTGATGCCTGTACTGTTTATGTTATCCATTTGAACGGGGAGTTTGAAGCAATACGCTTAGGAAGGGATATTGCCAATGGCGAGGTGTATCAGGCTGTAGTGCCAGCTGGCGCATGGTTTGCATCGGAATGTGCTAACCCAACAGGATATAGTTTAACAGGTTGCACAGTTAGTCCCGGTTTTGACTTTGCAGATTTTGAAATGGCCGAAAGGGATAACTTAATCAATCATTTTCCTGAGCATGCCGATGTAATTACAAAACTGACGAGAGACGTTTAATAATATGGTACGGTTAACAGTTTATCTGTTTTAGCATTCTTAATCTGGCAACGGTTTTCGTCTTCAAATTTTATAATAGTATCACCAATACTAAAATTGCTTTCCAATTGCCAAGCAAGGCTGCAATGGTTGTGTTCAATTTTATCATCAAAATGCAGAACCTTAAAACAAGTAATTTTAACCTCTTCCTTCGATAGAAGAACGCCTGTAAAGCTTAAGTGCTCTTTATCCTTTAGTCTCTGTTCAGTTTTTTGACGTTCGCATTTTCCCATCCAAATAAAAGCAATAGTTATTAGAATAACAATTGCAATGCGGACTAGTATACTTGTTGTTTTACTCATACTAATATACTGCAATTGCCAAGTTAGCGTACTTATTCATATACTCTATAGGCAACAGTCCGGTTGTGTGTTTAAACACAGTGCGGAAGGCTTTAACATCAGAGTAGCCAACATCATACATCAGCTCGTTTATGCTTTTGCTGACTGCTTTCAGTCTTTTACTTATAGCTCTTGTCTTTGCGCCTATTCCTGTAATATGTTATATAAAGTTTACTGTCCTTGTGCGCGGGTGTACCCTGGCTTACCATCAAAAAAGTATAGGTTTTCTGTTTTAATAACATAGTAGCCGGCACCCACAAGGCGGTGCATCAAATCAAGCACGGCAGAGTAGGGTAGGCTTTTAACATCATCGGGGCATTTAAAGCGTGCACGCCAGTGGTCGGTACAAAATGTTTCGGCAAAACCATCAGGCCATACTTTGGCGCCACGGTTACTTACCATTTGCAGTACCAGTTGGTCTGTACTTAGTGCGTTAATGGTATCGCCAAACTCTCGGGCAGTGCCTTTGTTCCAGTCAAAAAACACATCAATACCCACTAAATCTTTGGTAGGGTGGGTGTAATGCAAGTCGCTGTCTTGTATATTGCTTTTGCGTGTATTGCCGGCGGCGTATTTTACCGGTATAAGTTTAACAGGTTCTTTCCCAAGGTTTTCAATCACCTCGTTACTAAACTGGTGTGTGGTTAGCTTGGCTTTGCTAAGGCCCATGCGGAAAATATCTACCGTATGGTTACCATCTTCAATAGTCCGTAGCCATGCGTTGTGCACTTTGCTGGCAATATCGTTTTGGCCAATGTGTACCAACATCATTACCGCCCCTAATAATATTCCCGACGGGTTTGCAATGCCCTGGCCTGCAATATCCGGGGCAGAGCCATGTATAGCCTCAAACATAGCGCATTGGTTGCCAATGTTTGCAGAGCCTGCAAGGCCAACAGAGCCTGTCATTTCAGCAGCAATGTCTGATATAATATCGCCGTAAAGGTTTTCGCAAACAATAACGTCAAAACGTTCAGGTGCGGTGGCAAGCTTAGCCGCGCCAATATCAATAATGTAGCTATCGGTTTCTATTTCGGGGTACTCAACCTTCACTTCATCAAACACCTCGCGGAATAGTCCATCGCTCATTTTCATGATGTTGTCCTTTAAAAATACCGATACCTTTTTGCGGCCATTGTTCATGGCATACTCAAAAGCATAGCGTATAATTTTTTCGCAACCGGGGCGGCTGATGATTTTCAGGGTTTGCACTACCTGTGCAGTTTGCCTGTATTCAATACCAGCATAAAGGTCCTCCTCATTTTCGCGCACAATAACTACGTTAAGCGTAGGGAACAGGGTGCGTACAAAAGGGTGGTAGGCTATACATGGGCGCACGTTGGCATATAAACCCAGCGCGTTGCGCATGGTTACGTTAATGCTTTTGTAGCCACCACCGTACGGGGTGGTAATAGGTGCTTTTAATAATACTTTGGTACGGCGTATACTTTCCCAGGCCTCGTCTGGTATACCGCTGGTATTACCACTAAGGTAAACCTTCTCTCCAATCTCAATACGTTCGGGGGCTATGCGGGCGCCGGCTGCGGTTAGTATTCTAAGTGTGGCCTCCATAATTTCGGGGCCAATTCCGTCGCCATAGGCTACGGTAATGGGGGTTAATTCTGACATAATTTTATTTGAATGCTACAAATATACGCCAATTATAAGTAACTGAAATAAAGCAGCCCGACCATATCTTAGTGCTTACTGTAAACAATGTGGAAATTACTAAGGTTACTAGTATAAGGTGCGTTTTTTACGACAATGCATGGCCGTTTAAAAATAGATCTTCAATTAGTTTTTTTATTAACTATTTAAAACAAATGTCATGTCAATAGATCAAAAAAATCAACTCGAGGTTGATGCAAAACAAAAAGCGGATAACGAACAATCTGAGCGCGAAAGCCAAAAACGAACTGAAGAGAAAAATAGTACTTCTGTGAGTAACTCTAGCGCTGAAAATAAAACGAGCTCTGGTGATAAAAGTGGCGATTTTAAAAAACAGTCGGCAAGCAGCCCCAGCGAAACGCCTGAACGTAAGTTGACTACGCCTGAAAAAACGGTAAAAGAACCAACGGCACAACCCGGAAAAGACCAATCGGTTAACAAGGGCAGCGCCAAATAAATATTAAGTTGTAAATAATAAAAGCCGTAGGGTACAAGAATTCTTCGGCTTTTATTTTAAAACAGGTTCATTATGAACGAGCCCAATATAATTCCAACAGAAAGCGATAAACAACTTTATGGCGATAAGAGCGATAATTTAAAACGCTTGAAAATAGGTGCTAAAAAAGCTGGTTTTAAAGTTGAACAAGCCGGGAAAAAGAAACCATATAAAATGAAAATAGATTCAGAGTTTATTGATTTGCCTGAGGATAAATCAACTGTAAAAAATAAACAGATAGATACTGAAATGATACGGTAACAATAAAAGAGTTTATTTAATAATTAAAAAACAATAGTTATGTCAAACAACAAAAAAAGTACCCCTGCAAAAGGCGGTAGTATTCTAGATAAAAACAATATGCCCGATAGGATTATGGGCCAGGTGCCGCAGGTACATTCTGATATTGATAACGAAAAGCAGGAGGGAAGGCATGTTGCTTCCCGTAGCGAGCCGTCGCACAGGAAAACAGAATCTAAGAAACCATCGAAGAAATAAAAAGGGAGAGCTATTAGCTCTCCCTTTCTGTTGTAAAGCGTATAAGCTCTATAAACGACTTTTTGTACTCCGACTCCGGGATTGTTTGCAACATAGCTAATGCCTTATCGCGGTATTCGTTCATCTTATTCAGCGCGTATTCCATACCGCCGCTATGCAATACAAAGTCAATAACCTCGGCAACCTTTTTTGGGTCATTGTTGTTGTTTTTTACAATGTTGATGATGCGTTTTTTTGTAGCCTCATCAGTAGTTTGCAGGGCATTAATAAGGGGAAGTGTCATTTTGCGCTCCTTAATATCGGCACCGCTGGGCTTGCCTGTTTTATTAGTAAGCTCATAGTCAAACAAATCATCTTTAATCTGAAAGGCAATACCAATAGTCTCGCCCAACAACCGCATTTTTTCTATAGTTTCAATATTACCACCTGCACTGCATGCACCCGCTGCGCAGCATGATGCAATAAGGGATGCTGTTTTTTGGCGGATAATGGTAAAATACATATCCTCTTTAATATCCAGCCTGCGGGCTTTTTCCATCTGCATCAGTTCGCCCTCGCTCATTTCGCGTACTGCGTTCGATGTTATTTTAAGCAAGTCAAACTCGCCATGCTCAACAGAAAGTAAAAGGCCACGAGATAAAAGATAATCACCAACCAATACTGCTATTTTGTTTTTCCAAAGGGCGTTTATGCTGAAGAAGCCACGGCGCTCGTTACTGTCATCCACAACATCATCGTGCACCAGCGTGGCAGTGTGTAATAATTCTATAAGGGCAGCAGCGCGAAAGGTACTTTCTGTAATGCCACCACACATGCCGGCTGTTAAAAACACCACCATGGGCCGCATTTGCTTGCCCTTGCGTTTTACTATGTAGTGGGTAATTGTGTTGAGCAGCGGCACCGAGCTTTTCATAGAATTGCGGAATGTGGACTCAAACTTGTCCATTTCCTTTGCTATTGGTGCTTTAATCTGCTCTATGGTGGCCATTAATGGCACAAATGTAATTAATAATGATAAACTATTGCTTAGTGTAGCTTTTAAGTAACATACCAGGAGTAATAGTGTTTAACAAAAAAAGCGGGCCATAAGCCCGCTTTTAGAAGTATTTTAAGCTAAGTTTTATTTTTTCTCTAGAGCATCTAAACGTTTAGATAGATTTTCGTTTTGTTTCTTTAAATCATCAATAATAACCTGTTGTTCTTGTATGGCTTTAGTAAGCACAGGTACCATGCCAATGTAGTTTACGCCCTTGTAGTTTATAAAATCCTCTTTATTCACGCCCGGTGCTGCGCCATTTTCTACTAATTCCGGAAAAACAGTTTCCAGTTCTTGGGCGACAAAACCAAACTGTGTGCCTTTGGCCAGATTTAAAGATGGGAACTCATCAATACGCATATCGTATGTTTTGGCTGATACCTGCATAATACGGCTAAGCGCACCATTCAAATCTTTTATGTTGGTTTTAAACTTGCGGTCAGATACCTGTGTCCACGTACCGGTGTAGGCACCATTGCCAACACAATACAAACCATAGTTAAATGTACCGCCCGATGCAGTACCCGAAACACCGTACCTTATGCCACCCGCGCCACTGGCACTACCCTGCAAACCAATAGCACCAAACGTTGCTGTTGTGCTAACAGTTCCTCTGACACCTTCGTAATTGCCTTCAAAACTTCCGCCTATGCCATAGCCCTCGCTAGCGGTTATGGCAACTCCCCTAACACCTATACCATCGCTATTGCCTGTGGCTGTATTAGTGCCATTAACACCACCCGACGTTGTTGATACAAAGTTTGTTTGAAACAAACCACCATTAGCTAGTGTACTTACAACATGCAACTGGGCGTTTGTGGGTGTTTCTGTGCCAATGCCTACCTGCTCGTTATTGTTAATGGCAATGGCCGCCAATGATGAGTTTCGTGTAATTTTTATCACATTATTGGTTGCATCCCAGCCAATATTTGATTGCACTACACCGGTGTTATTAGTAATGGTTATGCCTGCAAATGAGGTACCTGTATTGCCTTTAACAACAAAAACGGGGTCAACACCTTCAAACAAAATAGTACTGCCAACAACATGCAATTTGGCAGTTGGGTTAAAAGTGCCTATGCCCACATTATCAGTTCCATCTACAACAAGCGTAGGTTCGTTGGCGCTGTTAGCAATGTATATTGCATCCGCATCTACCGATGGGTTGTTCCATAAGCCCCCAATAAAATTATTGTTGCTGTATAAACGTACAACACTAAGGGTAGACCCATAAATATTTACTCCAGCCTGGCCTGTAGTTTCAACCCTAATATCGCCTGTAACATGTAACTTACTTTGTGGGTTGGTATTGCCAATACCCACGCTTGCGCCATTGTCAAATATTTGCGAATTGCCCAATGTTGTAGTTGCTGTAAACTTAGGCACATAATTAAGGGTTCCGTTAACAGAGCCAGGACCTGTTGGACCTTGTAAGCCTTGCGCCCCTGTTGGTCCTTGTGCTCCGGCAGGACCTGCTGGGCCTTGCGGGCCTGTTACGCCTATACCTGTTGGCCCGGCTGGGCCTTGTGCTCCAGTATTGCCTGCCACACCTTGCGGGCCCGTAGGGCCTGTTGCGCCACCACCCGGACCAGTTGGCCCTTGAGCTCCTGTTGTGCCTGCGCCTGTTGGACCTTGTGGGCCTGTGTTGCCCTGTAAGCCTTGCGGACCTGTAGTGCCAACACCTGTTGGCCCCGTTGGGCCTTGGGCACCTGTAGCACCAACACCTGTTGGACCTGTAGCGCCAGTAAAGCCTTGGGCTCCTTGTGGGCCGGTAGGGCCGGTGGCACCACCGCCTGGTCCCGTAGGACCTGTTGGGCCAACCTGGCCGCTTTGTGCTTGTCCTGCAAATAATGCATATGGCACACTAATTAATTCGGTAGTACCGGCTACGCTGTAGTTAGAGCTACCAGTAGGGTCAATTTCCGTTTTGATAAATTTGCTGCCGCTGCCCCAGGCAATGGTAGCAAATGTTCCGCTTACAACGGTGCCGCTACCAACACTTAGGTTCATTAAGCCAAATGCGTTGGTAGTTATAGCGTGTGTTTCTTGATAAACAAGCGTGCCCGATGGGCTACCATCTAAAATACTAATACGTAAACCTATGTTTTGGTTGGCTAATTCAACACCTGTAGTATTGCGTGCAATGGCCTGATAATTAAATTTTTGTGGTGCCTGTGCTAAGCCAAAAGATGCAAGGGTTAACACAAAAAATAGTGTAGTTATTTTTTTTATGTTTTTGATGTTAGGTAACACAAATATAAAAATTTCAACTAATAATTTTTATCACAAGTAGGAAATGATTTTACCAACTATCTTTGCGTCAGCAAACAGTATTCTTTATGAAAGTTTGGTTCCGTAGGTTTTTAGTTAGTTCCCTTGTTTTAACGTTTTTAGTAATACTGGCTGGCGCTGTTGTGCGCACTACAGGTTCGGGCATGGGTTGCCCCGACTGGCCTAAGTGTTTTGGGCAGTACATTCCACCAACAGATATATCGCAACTACCCCCCGACTATAAAGAGATTTTTAAGGTAGAGGGTAAAACCATTGCCGATTTTGAGGCATTTAAAACATGGGTAGAGTATATTAATCGCCTGTTGGGCGCGTTGCTTGGCCTGGTAGCCCTGGGCGCAGTGGTTTGCTCTTTTGCCTATTGGACAAGCAATAAGCGCCTTGTAGGCCTGGCAGTGCTAAGCCTTGTGTTAATAATGCTGGCCGCGTGGCTGGGTGCTAAGGTGGTTTATAGCAACCTGGCGGTAAGCAGTATTACTATACACATGATGGTATCATTCGCTATTATTACTTCTATAACGTTTACCATATTGTACGAGCGTGCTGTTAATATAGCTAACCCAGTTACCATTAAAGTATCGCACACCATACGCAACTTGTTTTGGCTGGTTATAGGGCTGTTTGTTTTTCAGGTATTGATGGGCACCCAGGTGCGCGAAGAGGTAGACACCATTGCCAATGCCACAGGCAACACAGACCGCGAATATTGGATAGGGTTGCTTCCGGGCATATTTTTTATACACCGTACATTCTCTTTAGTGTGGGCGGGGTTGCTGGCGTACTTGTTTATGCAGGTGTTTAGGTACTACAGGCAAAATACAGGCATATTTAAACCACTTTTTACAGCCGGTGTATTTACTTTTTTAGAGATTGTTAGCGGTGCAGTAATGGCTTATTTTGCCATACCACCAGCAGTGCAGCCTATACATCTATTATTCTCCAGTCTTATTTTCGGGTTGCTCGTGTTTTCTTTTATAAATATGATGCTGCGCACATACAGTTATAAAGCCAACTCTTTAACAGCTAAGTAAGCCATAAGTCCCATACCTGTTTCAAGGCTGCTTTCGTCAATATCAAATGTTGGGGTGTGTATGCCCGATGTTATGTTACGGGCCACATTGCCTGTGCCTAACCGGTAAAAGCAGGCAGGCATAAGTTGGGTATAGTAAGCAAAGTCTTCAGCCGTCATTCGGCTTTCTAACTGCACCACATTATCGGCACCTAAAAATTCAATAGCGGCTTGGCGGGCACGTTCAGTCAGGTCTTCATCGTTAACCAAAAATGGGTAGCCTTTTAGTATTTTAAACTCGCAGGTAGCGCCCATACTTTGGGCAAGGCTTTCGGCGGTGGTTTTCATTATTTCGTGCGCTCTGGCACGCCATTCCTCATTCATAGTGCGAAAGGTGCCTTCCATATACACATCATTAGGTATAATGTTGGTAGATCCGTTGGCAACTACTTTGCCAAAGGTTAACACTGTTGGTGTTAATGGGTTGCTGCGGCGACTAACCACCTGCTGCAAAGCAACAACTATATGTGCTGCAATTAATACAGGGTCTATAGCCAGGTGGGGCATAGCACCATGGCCACCTTTACCGTGTACGGTAACATAAATCTCATCGGCCGATGCCATAAACATGCCACCTTTAAAACCTACTTTGCCTGCTTCCAGTTGTGGTAATACATGTTGACCAATAATAGAGTGGGGGCGTGGGTTATCTAACACACCCTCTTCTATCATAAGCTTAGCGCCGCCGGGTATACGCTCTTCGCCGGGTTGAAAAAGCATACGTACCGTGCCCTCAAAATTATTTTTAAGGGTGTTTAGTATACGGGCCGCACCCATTAGCGATGAGGTGTGGGCATCGTGCCCGCAGGCGTGCATAACACCTGTATTTACCGATTTGTATGGAACGTCATTTTCTTCAACAATAGGTAGCGCATCAATGTCGGCACGCAGGGCAATGGTTCTGCTTTGCGGGTTTTTACCCTCAATAGTAGCTACAATGCCTGTTTTTACAATGTTGTTTTTAAAAGGTATACCCCACTCGGTAAGTTTACTTTGTATATAAGCCGAAGTTTCAAACTCTTGGAAAGATAATTCGGGGTGGGTGTGCATATGCCTGCGCACTTCTACCACATCGGGCAAAAAGCGGCCTGCTAGTTCTTTTATATCGTTGGGTTTTATCATTTTTCTTTTATGGGAATGTTATAGTCTACCACCATTTCAACCAGGCTTTGGTGCATGGTTGCCATTTCTGGCGATCCTTCTATCAACTCTAAATGCTCTTTTATTTTTTTTAGGTATTGCTTGCGGCCGGTATGCAACCATTGCGATACGTAGTAGTAGCTGTAAATGCCTTTTTCATTTACGGCTATGCTTACACGGTGGGTAGATAGTTTAAGGTAGCGTTTAAAGGTATCATTACACTTAGCGTATTTACCCTGTACAAAATAGCCTATTAAAAGGCAAATAAATATGGTATCTATACTTTCTGAAAATGGAATTTGCTGATAAGTAATCATCAGTTCTTCTAAATCGTCGGTAGATTTTTTAATGCTATCGGCACCACAAAGTAATGATATGGCAGCAAGGGTAATAGTTAGGTATATACTATCGTTTACATGCTCTTTATACAGCGGCTTTTGTTGTTCTTCTATACAGGTGCGGCGCAGGTATTCAATAGTTTCGCGGCTTACGGCCGGTATTTGGCTTACATAGTTTGGCTTATGTACAAGGTACTGGTATTTTGACAGCAGGTGCGATGCCTGTATGGCCAGTGCATAAATCATAGGGTGGTTTACGTAACTGTTCCAGTATTTAGGTACTCGTTCTACATGGGTTAGGCGTTTAAATATATTGCGCGATGTAGGCGAATCGAGCTGCGATGTAGCCATATTTAAATGCAGGTATGCCAGCTTGCTGGGCAAATCAAAAAGGTAAGGAAAAACCAGGTAGGGGTTGGCCTCCAGTTCATCTTCACACTTTTTAATCATTTCCAGTGTGTCGGGCTTAAAAAACGCACTTTGCTTATAATAGTAGTAGATATGTATTATCTGTACTTTACAAAACAAGCTGATGGTTTTGGCTGTATTGTTTGCATGGCTCTCAAACCAGGCAATATTTTCATCAATTACATTTTGCACTTCTTTATCGCGTAGGGCAGCATTAAAATACTTGCGTATGCGGTAAAAAAATTCATTCATCAGGCGCTCACAATCCAGTACTTTATCAATTTCCTGATGCAGCCTAAGGTTTTCAGAGTAGGCACGGGCCAAAATTGCCTGTTGTGCCTGTATTTTAAGCACAGCAGCAAGGGTAGTAAAGTCTTCTATCTTTTCGGCAATATCATAAAGCCAAAGCATAAGGCGGTTTGCATCGGCGGTTTTGCCTTCGTTTATCAGTTTTTCTATGCGGCCAATGTTGTGCAGCAGGTAGTTTGGGTAGCTGGCACTTATGTAGCCCGTAAGCCTGAAGGTGTGTGATGCCAGCTGGTTAAAGTTTTGCTTTGTTTTAGTGTCAACCTTGCCATAAACAGCCTGCGCCAGTTGGTCTGAACTATTTACCACATCTAACTGGCGCGATACCGCATTTACCAATTTTAACGACATGTCGGCTTTTATACTTTGAAGGTATGTGGTAAACTGATGATAGACTTCATCATCCATCAGTTTTACTGCCTTTTGTACGGTTATATTATATTCCTTTCCCAACGTTGTATATATAATAGGTGCAGCGGCTGTGTTAGATTTTTACCTGTTTTGTACTGTTTTGGTGATCAAATTAACGAAAATTTAAGCTAAAAAGTATACTTATAATATGCAGCCTGTTTTTTTTACTGCTAATTCTGCTACATAATCAAGCATTAGCTGTTTTTTTTAAAAATAATTGTCTTATTTTTTTAACAAATGCTTGTTTTTTTAAAAGTAATACTTTAACATTGTTTTAACAATAACGATGTAAGGAATTTTTAACAATGCCTATGAAATAACATTTACCTATCTAATTACACACATACTTTTTTTTCGGTTTAAACTCCGCTGACTTCGCAACTATCTCATTATTAATAGTTTAGAGTGGTAAATTGTATTTTATAACTAAAGAGGAGCCTTAGTTATGACATATACTCTTATAGTGCTTTCCGTTTTATCGATTGCTGCAGTTTGTAAGACTTTGGCTGTATTTGGGCATTTTTATGCTCAAAGGCTGTTGTTTGCAAACTTATTAAGTCTTCCGTGTCAAGAAGAAACAGGGCATTATGCCAGTTGCATAGTATTACACCAACCTATAATATCCAACCAATACACCATTAATAATTAATTAGCTTATGAAAAATTTTTACTATTTGTTAAAAAGCAGCAAACTTTGTGGTTTGTTATTGTTATGCCTTTTCTTAGGGTTAAACAATAATGCTGTTGCACAATATTGTAACACAGCTACAACTAACACGGCAATTACAGTTACTACAACCCCGCAATTAACAACCTCTTACAATTCAGGAAGAAGGGCGTTTAATTTTGCCGCTACTGCAGGGTTTAGGTATGTTTTTGAAACATGCGGGTTGTCGACGAACGATACATACCTAAGGCTTTATAATGCGGCTACTGGCGGTACTCTGTTAGCTACAAGTGATGATTTTTGCGGTACCCAGTCTCAAATTTCATGGACATGCCCAACTTCAGGCACTTACTCTATTTTATTAACAAGGTATACGCTAATTAATGGCAATTGTACTAATTTAAATTCGGCAACACAGGTTAGGTATTTTTATCTTAATCCTTGTGGCTCTATAACCAATATCTCAGCCTGTAATACTAATACTTCAGCTGTATTTGCTGCCAATAGCAGTGCTTGGGATATGCAAACGCAGGGTTTTGCTTACTCAACATTGGGACAGGAAAAAATATATTCATTTACCCCTACGCAAACGGGTAACTATAATATAGTATCAACTCATGTATCAGGCACTAATACTAATTATGTTGATTATTTTTACAAAGCGGCTTCCGGTGGATGTGGCATAACAGGCTGGACATATATAGACGATATCCAGCAAAATAATGGCGGTAACAATAACATTAACATACCGCTTACCGCAGGTGTACAATATTACTTTCTTTTAGACCCCGAAACTAATGCTGCGGGAAATATAAACTTTCAATTAACCTGCCCGCCGGCTGCCCCTGCCTGGCGGTCGCAATGGGTATCTATGGTTGTACCACCAACTTGGTGTGCAAACCAAACGCAAAATGTGCAAGTAACTGTTACTAATAATGGTACCTCTACATGGACTGATGCATCGCCGGAAGTTAATATAGGTTGTAAATGGAATGGTGACGCTGATTATTTTGTGCGTGTAGATGCAGGGGGCTTAGCGCCCAATGCATCGCGAACCTATACTCTTGCTATGACCGCCCCTGCGGCGGGTTCTAATAACATTACATTTGACGTTGTAAATGAAGGTAACTTCTGGTTTGCCAATAATACTGGCGGTGCCGGCCCGGGTAATGTTGTTTATACCTCTCCATCTGTAACTATAAATGGCGCTACAGTTTCTTGTACATCGGCAGGTATAACACCTGCCAACAATGCCACCGGGGTTTGCTACGCAGGCAATGGTGCAGTAAGCTCTGTAGCTTGGACGGCTGTTGCAGGTGCTACATTATATGATGTTTATTTTGGAACAGCAGCAAACCCACCATTGGTTAGCAGTAACCAGGCAGGCACTGCATACATTACAGGTGCTTTAGCAGCCAATACACAATATTATTGGAGGGTAGTGCCTAAAAACAACTGTGCTACAGCTACTTGCCCTACGGTATACACTTTTACAACACTAAATGCGCCCTGTGGTTGTACAAATCCGGTGGCTGGCCTATATCCAGCCACAGCAGTAGCAGCACCTGCACCAGGCAATACAACACAAATAGCTACAAATCAATATGAAGGAGAGTATAACCAGATAACAGGTGTTACGGCGGGTCATACCTTTGTTTCGACAATGAATTTGGCCAGTGCTTTTATCACAGTAAGGTCTGGCACCTTTAATGGCCCACAGGT
>JAIXUZ010000343.1 GCA_027483285.1 Bacteroidota bacterium | reverse complement strand
GAAACGGCCCAGGGTATATTTGTAAACTTTTTAAACGTACAGAAAACAGGCCGTATGCGCATACCTTTTGGTATAGCGCAAATTGGCAAGGCTTTCCGTAACGAGATTGTGGCCCGCCAGTTCATTTTCCGTATGCGCGAGTTTGAACAAATGGAGATGCAATTCTTTGTTCGCCCGGGTACTGAAATGGAATGGTACGAAAGCTGGAAAGCTAAGCGTATGCAATGGCACAAAGCACTTGGCTTGGGTGAAGGTAAACAACGCTTCCACGACCACCTTAAACTAGCCCATTATGCTAACGCAGCTGCTGATATCGAGTTTGAATTCCCATTTGGTTTTAAAGAGCTGGAGGGCATCCACTCACGTACTGATTTTGACCTTAAGAGCCATGAAGAATTCTCGGGCAAAAAGCTACGCTATTTCGACCCTGAGTTGAATGAGAGCTATATACCTTATGTAGTAGAAACATCCATAGGGTTAGACCGTATGTTCCTGGCTATTTTAAGCACTGCCTATAACGAGGAGAAACTGGAAGACGGCACCACTCGCGAGGTGTTGAATATTCCTGCATTCCTTGCTCCTGTTAAGGTTTGCGTAATGCCATTAACTAAAAAAGATGGCCTGCCTGAAAAAGCCCGCGAGATATTGGACGTGTTGAAATACGACCATATTACCCAGTACGACGAGAAAGACTCTATTGGAAAACGCTACCGCCGTCAGGATTCTATCGGTACCCCGTTCTGTATTACGGTAGACCACCAGTCGCTGGAAGATAACATGGTAACCATACGCCACCGCGATACTATGACGCAGGAACGTGTAGCTATTGCCGACCTGCCTAAACTGGTAAACAGCAAGGTGAGCATTAACGAGGTGCTGAAAAGTTTGTAGTTAATTGAATAAGATAATTGTAGAAAGCCTGTTGAGAATTCAACGGGCTTTTTAGTTCAACAAATAATACAACATCTTAGCATACTCATTATTTACCATAATAAGCCCGTTTTCACTTTCCCACCAGCGGTCTTCATTATATTCTGATGATGGAGACCCTAGCATGGTAAGCTGTATCCCGTCTTTATCCAACACAGGGCGTATAAGCTTTTTAGCTCTCCCGGTGTGGAATTTATCGCTTATTACAGTAGCTCTTAACTGGCCTTTTTTAAGGCAAAAATCATGTATAATACCCGCCTCTTCTATGGTACTGGTGCCTTTGGGTATTAGCAGTATACGCTCTTGCGGCACACCAAAGCTAACCAGCGCGCTGTCTGTTAGTTGGGCCTCGTTTAGTTCAATGCCTAAAACACGCAGGTTTTGGTGTACGTTAGCTCCTGTTACTACCAGTGTGTCTACCAATCCGGCTTTGTAAAGGCGCGCAGCCTCGCGCCCTCGGTCATAAGCGCCACCGCTTAATACAAAAAGGTATTTGGTTTTTTGCGGCGTGTCTTCGCTACGCAGATAGTTGCCCATGGCTTGCAGTATAGGCACTTTCAATACAAAAAACAGCATAGCCCCTAACACAATGGCAGCTGTGGCTTTCACCCAAAATCGTTTGTAAAATGGTTTCTTCGGCATATTTATTGCCCTGCAAAAATAGTTTTATTATTTAAGCGTTAGGTTTTTCAAACGTTTTTGCTTTTAAAACGTTGTTATTTGTAGTGAAGATGCTAAATTTGATGTGATGAAAAAGTTAATAATATTGGTAATAGCGATTTTCGCGTTTTCATATGCCAAAAGCCAGAACAATCTGGTTCAGTTTTCGGGCGTTGTAGTTAGCGCAGATAGCCTTTACCCTATACCGTTTACCAGTATCATGGTACACAATAGTGCCCGTGGTACGGTGTCCGACTATTACGGCTTTTTCACTTTTGTGGCTTATGAAAAGGATACTATTGTGTTTTCTGCTATTGGCTACCGCAAGGTTAAGTTTATTATTCCTGATAGTTTAGAGGATGGCCGCTACTCGCTTATACAGGTGCTTAAGCGAGATACTATTGCCCTTCCAACTATTGACATTTACCCATGGCCCACACGCGAGCAGTTTAAAACATCGTTCTTAAACCTTGATTTGCCCGATAACGACCTTACCCGTGCCCAAAGGAATATAGACCCTGCAAACCTGCCTAAAAACGCTGGTGGTGCCGATCCGTACATGAGCTATAAATACAGCATGGCACAACAACAATCAAGGTTGTACTATGCGGGCCAGGCACAGCAAATAAGCTTGTTAAATCCGCTGGCCTGGGCCAAGTTTGTTGACGCTTGGCGAAGCGGCGCATTTAAAAATAAGGACAAGAATTAGAGTTCTTATTCAGGGAAACAAACAATTTTTTGCTCACTTACCCCATAGCCAATCCAACAGCCAAGGCCATTGGTTACATTGCTTTGAACATTGTTTGGCGCCCCAAATGGGCTATCACTCGCATCCATCGATTTTTTTACACTGTTCAAAAAGTAGTAGGCAGGCAAATCAATACTGCATAAACGCACTTTTACTGTGTCGCCCAGGCGGTAGCGCTTTTTATCGGCCTGGTCATACTTGTCTGCCGATAAGCCCTCGCCGTACTTATCGGGCCTGCCTACTCCAAAATAGTAGTTTTGCCCAAAAAAGTTTTGGTTAAAAAGCAGGGTGTTTGGCCTAAAAATTCTGTCATTACGGCCGGGTATGCTGCTGGTGCGTTTAGACATTAGCCTGTAGCCCCGTTCATCAATTCCCTGGTCTTTAAAGTAAATCCATATCAACCCCAGCGAGTCGTTATCAACCTCGGCAACCTTCCATTCCAGGCTGTCTATGGGTGGCGATGCTATGATGGTTGTGGTAGAGGTAACCGTATCGCCATTGGCTATTACCAGCAGTGAGTAGGTTTTGCCTGCCTGGCCTACAACACTCGGGTTTTGTTTTACATATCCATATTTTACCGGCGACTCATTAGCCGGTTGAAACGTAAGTGTATCGGTATTAGTACCATCGCTTACTACAACTATTGCATCGTATATTACAGAATTTGCCAGCGCGGCAGAATCAATAGGGTCAAAGTAGCCCGAGTTTCTTGATAATAATACATATGGCCTGGAGCCTTGAAATATATACCCTTCTACCACCACTTTAGGGTCAGGTTGGGGTAGGTCTACCGTTATTTCTTTCTCGCAGCTTTGAAATACAACAAACCCAAATGCCGCAAGCATTATGGTATAAACATTTGTGTATTTCGCAATGGCTGTCATTATGGGTAGCAGATTATTTGAAACTGGTTTACCCCATATCCACCCCAGCAGCCAAGGCCTCCATCAATATTACTTTGCACATTGCCCGGTGCCGAAAACGGATTACCCGAATTGTCTGAATTGTTTAGCGAATTATAGAAATTATAGTTGGGCAAATCCATAGTGCAAATCCTTACCTGGGCGGTATCGCCTAAGCGGTAGCTGCGTAAGTCAGGGTCGGGATTGTCCTCATTAAACTGGTCGCTAAACTGGCGTGCGCGCGATATGCCAAATTCTATTGGCTGACCTTTATAAAAGCGGTTTGAAGAATAAAAATTCGGTCTGAACAATGGCTCGTTCCGCTCAGGGTTTGCACTAACACGGCGAGAGAATACACGGTAGCCAAGTTCATCAGTACCGGGGTCGGTAAAATGCACATATACATAGCCCAGCGAATCATAATCTTCATACTCAACCCATTTAGTGCTATCCAGCGGCACCATAGGTACTATGCGTGTGGTTGATGTTACCGTTTGGCCTATGGCAGATACCTTAAGGTTGTAGGTTTTACCTGCCTGCCCGGTAACGGTTGGGTTTTGTTTTACATACGCAAACCCATATGCCGACTCTGCCGCCGGTTGCAGGGTTAGTGTGTCTGTATTCGTACCATCGCTTACGGTAACAATGGCATCAAAAATAAATATGTTAGCCAAAGCAGCAGAGTCAATAGGGTCAAAATAACCCGCGTTTTTTGATAAGATTATATACGGCCTCTCGCCCTCAAAAATATACCCTTCTACCACAATTTTAGGGTCGGGGGCGGGCATATCAACGGTTATCTCTTTCTCACAACTTTGTAACAACACCAAGCCTGCCACTAATGCTATAGCGGTAAAAAGGGCTTTGTATGTTGTTTTTATCATCATGGAAAGGTACACACTATGCGGTACTCCGCAACCCCATGGCCACCAAAGCCACCAAGGCCCCCTACCACATTGCTAATTACATTGTTTGGTGATGCAAAAGGGCTGCCATTGCTGCTGGTAGAGTTGCCCAACATATT
>JAIXUZ010000161.1 GCA_027483285.1 Bacteroidota bacterium | reverse complement strand
TTAGCAGAGATTGATATTATTTTTGCAATAGGAAATGATTGTGCAGCGCAGGCAAAATCACAAATAGAAAAACTACCTTAGCGCTTGGTGAAAAGGTCATACATTACATTACAAGTTGTGCTAGGGCTATTGCTGCTTATGTCTGCAATAGCTTTCTCATTATATATCATTAATAAACAGTTAAAAGAACACTCGGGGCTGGTTAATAAAATCAACGACCCCAATGTGTTTATCCAAACCTGGGATAGGGCTTTAGGTAAGCTAGATATAGCCGGCGAAACCATTAACCGCTATGGTACCAGCAACGATAGCACTGCCTTTGTTGATTTTGATGTTGACCGTAACGATATTTATGTTGTTATAGATAGCCTCCAGTTACTGGCAAAAGACAACCCCGCCCGCAAAAAACTGGTAGACTCTTTATACGTATTAGCAGATAAAAGGCTTGAGCTTTATGTATTTCGGGCATACAGTATAAACGAGAATACAGATATGGCTGCTTTTGACGAGGCAACTAAAAAAGTTGTTGAAAAAGAAAACAAGTCGGTTGATAAGGATATTAAAAGCATAGCCGAAGACCCATCGCGCCTAAATGCAGTAAACACTGGTAAGCAAACCTTTTGGAAGAGGGTATTTACCAAAAAGAAAAAACGCAAGGATGGCAAAGAAGAGCTTACCATTTTTATACCCGATACGGTTAGTAAAAAACAAGAAGCTGAAAAGGTAAACCGCATTATTAGCAACCTTCGCCAGGCTGAACTTACCGTTAAAGAGGAGAACCTGAAGAAGATGCTGGCCCTTATTGCCGATGAGCAGCTTACCGACTCGCGCCTGTATACCCTTACCCGCCAAATGGAGCAGGCAGAAATACATGTTACCGAAGAACAGATTTTGACTACAGCAGGTAGCTTAAACAATAGCACCCGCGACATTATGATTAACCTGGGTGCGGCAGGTATTGTATTCTTGTTGTTGTTCGCCTTTTTAATTCAACGAGATGCTAACCGAAACTTCCGCCTACAAAAAGAATTGAATACCGCCCGTATAAATGCAGAGATGCTGGCTAAGGCCCGCGAAGACTTTGCCTCTAACATGAGCCATGAAATACGAACCCCGCTTAACGCGTTGGTTGGTTTTTCAGAACAATTGGCAAATAGCTATTTAAGCACCCAGCAGCAAACCATGGCCAATGCCCTGCTTCGGTCTTCTAAACACCTAATGAGTGTGATTAACCCTGTGCTAGACTATAGCAAGCTTATAGCCGGAAAAACACAGTTGGAAAACACGCTGTTTAGTGTTAACGAGGTTTTTGAAGATGTTAAGTTGTTGTATGATAAGCAGGCTGCAGATAAAGGGTTGAAACTTAAAACAGAGCTTGACCCTAAGGTGCCCGTAACTATAATTGGCGACGTTGTTAAACTGAGGCAGGTTTTATACAATCTGGTATCAAACGCTATTAAATTTACCCATAAGGGTGATATTATTGTAAGCTGTAAACTTATTACCCTTGCCGATAGTATGGCTACAATTAAGTTTGAGGTTAGCGATACCGGTATTGGTATTCCCGCCGATAAAATCAACTCGGTTTTTGAAGAATTTACCCAAGCCGATAACAGCATAACCCGCAAATACGGCGGCACAGGCTTAGGCTTAAACATTGTTAAACGTATGGTTGAGTTGCAGGGCGGCACTGTAGAGGTGCTTAGCACAACCGATGTAGGCAGTAGTTTTGTTGCCACCCTTGCGTATCCTGTAAGTTCTGCTGATGCGGTTAGTGATAAAAATGACAAAGTGTACCCCAAGGATATATTTAGGGGTAAAACCATTTTGGTTTGCGACGACGAGGAGATGAATACCATGCTGCTTGAGCATATTCTATCAGGGTATGGGGCCAATGTTATAGTTACATCATCGGCAGCGCAAATGATAGATAAGGTTGAAGAGGTAATACCAGACCTTGTGCTTACCGACCTCCACATGCCAGGTATGGACGGAATGGAGGCACTAGCCCATATCAGAAGCAATATAAATACCAGGGTGGCTGCGGTTCCTATTGCTGCCTTAACAGGCGATGTTAAACCCGGCGAGAAAGAACGCTGTTTAGCATTAGGGATGATGGGCTTTTTGGTTAAACCGTTTGTCGAAGCGCAGCTGGTTGAACTGGTTGATTTGGTATTTAAAAAATCAAGCTAACCAATTGCTATTGCAATGTGTTGTAGGTTCAAAATTATGTTTGCCGGGTTTTCATAATTGCATATTTTTTGTATCATAATGGTAATAACATATTCTTTCTAATTATTTGGTTGCTAAGGCTGTTTTGACAAAAGGATTTTTTTTTGATAATATGCCCCTAAAAAGTTACCTTTGTAGTAATATGCGTTCCTATAACGGTTTGGCTTAATTATGGAATTGAGGTGTTTGATAGTAGATGATGATGAGTTTATCAGGATAGACTTAGAAAACAGGCTGTCGCTATGGTCAGAGGTTACTATTGTAGCCCTTTGCCCAACGGCTATTGATGCTGCGCGCATTTTAGCCGATGAGAAGATAGACCTGATATTTTTGGATATCCACCTCCCCGGTATGACAGGCTTTCAGTTTATGAAATCGCTGGAACTTAACAAATCGCAAGTGGTATTGGTTACCGGTAATAAAGAACACGCCGCCGATGCCTTTGAGTATGACGTTACTGATTTTCTAGTAAAACCTTTTACTGATGACCGGTTTGTAAAAACCATGCTAAAGGTTGTTAAAATTGCCAAACAGATGGGCACTGCCGATGTGGGTAAGCAAAACGACCACCTTTTTATCAAGGTTAACAAAATATTAGAAAAGATAAAGTATACTGATATCATGTACGTAGAAGCGCTGGCCGACTATGTTCAGATTATTACACTTAATAAAAAGTATACCATCCACTCTACCATGAAATCTATGGAAGAGGCGCTGCCTAAAGATGCCTTCTTCCGTACCCACAACTCATTTATAGTAAGGCTTGATAAAATTAACCGAATAGAAGATAACCTGCTTATTATTGATCAGGCCACTATACCCGTTAGCCGAAACAAGGTTAAGCCGCTCATGCAGCGTTTAAACACCATTTAAAGCCTTACATTTGCCCCTTTATTGTATTTATGAAATATCTGGTAGCTGGGTTAGGTAATATTGGCCCTGAATATGATTTTACACGCCACAACGTTGGCTTTTTAGTAGCCGACGAGTTGGTAAAACAAGCCAGTGGCTCGTTTACATTGCAGCGCTTGGCATATACTGCAACCATTAGAGTAAAGAATAAGCAGTTGGTGGTTATTAAGCCCACCACCTTTATGAATCTTAGCGGCAAAGCCATCCGCCATTACCTTACCGACGAAAAAATTCCTTTAGAAAACCTTATTGTAGTTACTGACGATTTAGCCCTGCCTTTTGGTACCCTGCGTATGAAAGGTTCCGGCAGCGATGGTGGCCACAACGGGCTCAAAAGCATTCAGGAGGTATTGCAAACAGCTGCTTATGCACGCCTGCGCTTTGGGGTAGGCAACAACTTTGCCAAAGGCCGCCAGGTTGATTATGTTTTGGGAGAGTGGGACGATGAAGAACAGAAAACCCTAACCGCCAGGGTACAAACCGCCTCCGACTTTGTAAAAGCCTTTGCCTTAGAGGGCCTAAACAATGCTATGAACAAGTACAACAATAAGTAGCTCTTAGCAGATAGTTTCATAATGCCTTAATAATAGATTTGTAGATTTAGGGCATGAAACGTATGATAATTTTTGCCTGCCTACTTTTGCCTTTGTGCAGTTTTGCTCAAATATACTCTATACTTACCTATAACATACGGTTCGATAACCCCGCCGATGGGCCAGATAAATGGGATAACCGCAAAGAGGGGTTGACTAAATTGGTTAAGGGGACCAATGCCGATGTTATTGGCTTTCAAGAGGTGTTGCACCCGCAATTAGAATACCTGGGTAAAGAACTTACCGGCTATAAATACCTTGGTGTAGGGCGCGATGATGGTAAAACCCTAGGCGAATACATACCCATATTTTACAAGGCCGATAAGTTTACACTGATGAAGAATGGATGGTTCTGGCTATCGGAAACACCTGAAAAACCCAGCAAAGGATGGGATGCAGCCTGTAACCGTATGTGCAACTGGGCTGTACTGCGTGATACCATCACCCATAAAAATTTCTTGTTTATCAACACCCACTTAGACCATAAAGGCAAACTTGCGCAAGAGAATAGCATTCGCCAGATTGTTGATTTTATATATAAGATAGGCGATGAGTATGTAGTTAACGACAGCCTTTTTATTAATGAGGATATACTAAACTGGATGCCGGTTGTATGGGTGGGCGATTTTAATTTGCAACCTACTGATAAGCTTTATAACAACATTGCTGTAGATGGGCAGTTAACCCTGCGCGGTAGGGATGATAGCTTTATAAAATTGGTAAATAAGCCTATGGGTACTATTGGTACTTTTAATGGGTTTAAATTGAATGAAGAGTATAAGGGCCGGATTGATTATGTTTGGTTAATAGATTTTGAAGCGCAAAGTTATAAAGTGCTAAACGATAAACTTCCAAATGGCCGTTGGCCTTCAGACCATTTTCCTTTATTGGTAGAAATAGTCAAATAAAAAAAGCCCCAACAATTTGTAGGGGCTTTTTTTATATACAATAGGTAGTGTTATTGTGCTAGGGTAAAGCGTAAGCTTAAACCCGCGTTGGTGTTCGATGTTGGGAACTGGCTAGATATAGCCGGCCTGTTAATCATACGGTCAAAGAACAGGCGCACCATAAAACGTGAGTTTAGCTGGTAGTCGGCCGATGTTTTAATAGAGATGTTCATCATACCCGCTGTTGGCTGGTTTACGTTCTCTACAATCTTACGCGTAATAGTTAAGTTATTACGTATAGATATATCAGCCCTTATGTTAAGGTCGGCCCTGGGTTTTTTGCCTCCCTGGCCTATTTTAAGCGGAAGGGTAACGTTTTTAATCACATAACCTGTACCAATTACAATCTCGTCGTTAGTAATCTCATTTAACTGGTTGTTGTTGATGCTTAGGTTAAGCGTACGCGTTTTCTTAATCTCAAAACGGGCAAGCAAACTGTTTTGCAAGGTCATATCAAACCCAATAAGTGGCCCAAACTGCTCGCTTATAGATACACCACCTGATAATGCGTAGCGTGATATAAAGTCGCCATCATTGTTAAAGGTGCTTGCACCGCCATTGTTCTCGCCAAATTTCAAGTCGCTAACAAAAGAGCCTACGTTATAGGTCGATCGGTAAGAATGGCTAACCGTAAGGTTCTTAAATATCTTTTTAAGGGCCGGTATCTTAGCTAAACCATCGTAGGTAATGCGCCAGTTAGGTAGTGGTATGGCGGGGAATGGGTTCAGCGATTGTGCTTTGGCACTGCGGCCAGAGTAGGCTGCAATAAACGATGGTACTAACACCTCTTGCGATGTTTTACCATAACCATCGGCAAAGCCTGCGTTTGTTCCCGTTTGGGTAGTTAGGCCGTTCCAGTTAGGATTCTTGTTTGCCACAATAAACGACATTTCATTACGCATGTTCAGGAACTTGTCAAACGTTTCCGATGCGTAGTTGTTGTCCTTATCAAAGCCTTTAAATGCAGTACGCCAGGTAATGGTAGATATGCTAAAGTTACCCGTAGTCATGGCGTTAAAGTTCTTATACGTTTGCGTAGCCGGGTCGTACCTAAATACAGCCGAGTAGTTCTCGTTGTAGTTACGGGTAGCGCTAAGGGTAATGCGTAAGTCTTTATAAGGCTCAATGGTAGCATTCATGTTCAGGCTATTGCCGGTAGTCTTACCAAGCTGCGTGTTCAAAATCGTATCCTGGCTTATCCAGTTACCCGCTATAGCTGCAGGGCGTATATCGCGCTGTGCGCCAAATACAAACGGTAGGCCGGGGGCTGAGAAGGGGTCGCCATAGTCGCCACTCAGGTCGTTACCAAATAGCTTGCTTTGTGGCAGGTAGCCTGGCAGTGCAGTACCCTCGTTAGTTGTATAGGTAAACGATACTGTTTTTAAGCTAAGCACCGCCCTTACCAAGGTCGCCGCTACTTTCTCAATAGGGGTATCTTCGGGGTCGTTTACTTTTTTCTTTTTAATAGTATCAGCAGGCATTTTAATAGGGTTGCCTTTATCATCAAGCTTTGGTTTCTCATCCTTTTTAGGTACCACCGGTTTCTTGGCCGGTTTGTTAGCCATTATCTTTTTAAAGTACGGAATCTTATTATACAGCTGCATCATATTCAGCTGGCCGGTAAGCCCTTGCGTACGCGAGTTCTGTATCATGTTACCCAGCTTTTGCGCCGTAGTGTCTAACGATGCCGCTGTCCACGAATAGGTAGAAGCATAGTTAGCGCTGGCCGTTACAAAGCTCAACAATGGTATTTTGTTAATAGGTAACTGGTAGGTAATATCAAACGACTGGCTGTAATTGGTATTACGTCCAAAGTTCTGTATGTTGTTTAATATAGAGTCGCGTTTGGCGCGGGTATCCACACGGCCGGTATCCTCGTCAATACGGGCGTTGTTGGTTGCCCTAAAGTTCATTTGTATTGATTTGGTAATAGGCCACTGCAAATCGTAGTTACGGTTCCAGGTATACGATTTTGTATACTGTGGAGGTAACGGCAAAAAGCCTGCGTTAGATGCCGCGGCAACGTCGCGTATGCGGGTTTCGGCATAGTGGCGGTTAATGTCGTTACGTATACTTAAGCGCTGGGGCAGTGGTGTTATGTTGATGTCTTTAATAAGCGCCAGCCATGGGCTGCTAAATGCCTTAATCTTATCAAACGGTTTAAGGCTCTTAGGCGTTTGCACCTGGTAGTTATAGCCCAATGCACCTAAGTAGTTCTTATCTATAAAGTAAGCGGTGTTAATGCTGCGCTTAAACAGTTCGGTGTATGAGTAGGTAAAGTCAAAGTTTGATACACTCCATGGGTACACCTTTTTAGGCTTGCCACCGGTTCCGGGCGTACTTTGGCGTACTATGCGCACATTGGTAAAGTTAATGCTGCGCCTGCGGGTATAGTCCTGGTTTGATAACCTTAACGAGTTTTCAGCTGGTTCTCCCCCCGTTGCAAGTGCAGTTGCCAGTGCTACGTCAAACTTAATGTCAGGGTCCAGCGGGTTAAACTGCGGGTTACTCCATATCTCCCCTCGGTTGGTAAAAAATGGTATAGAAACCCCCCACTTGGCAGGGAAGAATTTACCAAAGTCAATAGTGGTAGAGAAGTCGTACTGGGTAGTGTTGTTACGTTGGCGGTCTAACGGCCTTTGGTCTACGTTACCAAAACCAAATGTCGACCTGCCAAATGATACGGTTGATGTACCTAAGTCTGCCAGTTGGGCTTGCACCCTTGCATTTACTGCGTAGCCCCCTTTTTCAAAGTAGTCAGACAGGCGCAACTCGTTAAACCACAATTCTGCACACTTAGGCAGGCCATCATCGTTACCCCAGGGGTTATCATTTTTCAATGGGTTGCGCACCCCAATCATAATAGCCAATACGCCACCTAAGTTAGGGTTGCCACGCACGGTAATGCGGCGCATAATACCACCAATAACTGTATCA
Organism: Bacteroidota bacterium; assembly: GCA_027483285.1. Lineage (GTDB taxonomy): Bacteria > Bacteroidota > Bacteroidia > CAMBQF01 > CAMBQF01 > CAMBQF01. The sequence goes on along the minus strand of JAIXUZ010000161.1, from coordinate 7,023 downwards.
ACGGTAAACGGCATATTTATATCATACCCTGCTATAAAATTACGTTGTTGTTTTACTGATTGAAGGATATCTAATGCAAAGTCCACATTGTTTATCTCCGGCCAAATATCTTCAGCGTCAGCCGCACCCGGTGTGGTGGTAAACATCGGCGTTTCAAACTCGTAGTAGTTTTGGTCAAAGTCAGACCCTAAACGTATAAATGCCGTAACGTCTTTATCGTTAAGTGTGGTGGTGCCATACTGTTCGCAGTGTACATACATTTTCAGGTTTTTGTATGCACGCATGTCAAACTTGGTATTCTTATATATGGCCCGCGCATCCCCATCGCCCAGGTTACAAACCAGTATCTGCTCGCTTTGCTCGTTTAGCCGTTGTAAGTTGGTAGTGGTAATGTCAATCTCGCGGTTAATGCCGGGAGGCAACACATATTTGGTAGGCTCTTTACGGCCGTTCTCTTCAATGTTTACGGTTGATACGGCAAAGAATGTAGCCGATGGGTCAGGGGTAACATAAGCGCCCGGCCATTGCAGCTGGTCGCCAAAGCGGCGCCATTCGCCACGTACCAGTTCAAAGCGTGCAAAGCGGCAAACAACGCTGTCTTGCCAGCCTTTCATAAACACACGGATAAAACGTATAGCGCGGAAATCGTTAATAGAACCTATTTGTTTTTCGTAGCTGCGGATAGGTATACGGAATTGGTACCACGTAATTTCTTTATCGCCGGCAGAAGTGCTGACAGGGACAGTAAATTTATCGGTAACATAGTTTTTACCTACCACTAAATCTTTAGGGCGAAGTTTTATTTTATATTGGAAGTAGCTCTCGGTAGTTGATAGCGTATTATCGCGGTTAATATCCTCAATATTTGGTAGCGGCGATTGGGCCGTTTGGGCTACACCGTCAACGGTAGTTTCGCCAATAGGCGAGTTGCCTTGCGGCATGCTGAAGCGTTTATAGCGGCTGAGTATTGTAGCCTGCTGCCCGTCTAATGTATTACCTCTAAAATAGCGGTAGTTGTCGTTCGATGGGTCTCTCTTAATCTCATCAATAACAGTTTGCAATACACCGGCACTTACCAGGCGGCTTTCGTAAGAGCCCTGGCTTGTGCTGCCTACGCCGGTAGTAAAAAAGTTAAGCTCGGCCGTATCGCCCAAGGCATCAAAACCTACATCTTGAAACTGGCGGCTTTCAGGGTTATTATCAAAAGCATTAACCAATTGTTGTACCAGTGGCACGCGGCCTATCGGGGTATTCGCAATTTTGGTTGGGTCCAGGCTTCCATCGGGCGGTATACCGTTCTCAAACGACTGGCGGCCGTCTTTCAACACATCTTCCGATACGTTACCAATATCAATATACAATTCACCACCCTTGTTAGGGTCAGCCCATGTGTCATTTCCTAAGTATGGGTTTTGTGGGTTGTCAGAGTTGAATGGGTCCATCATCCAAAACTCAATATAGTCAATGTTGGCAGCTTCCCAGTCGTTGGTTTCTATACGGCGCATTATACCACCCCAGCGGCTGGCGGGGTCTTTAAGTGTACCATCAGGGTTTAAGCCTTTAGAGAATGTGCTTTGCGATGCATCAAAGTTATAAGGGCCGCGTTGGTTAGGGTAAAATGCTAAGTTTAGCATAGGTACCACCGCTACCTGGTTGCCCGGGCGTTGCTTGTTAGGGAACACCTCTGTTTCTATTACCTGGCGTACGTTGTGGTCGGCACGTTGCACGTTATCGTTCACAATATGCTGTGGCGTCAGGTTGTTAGAGTTAGCAAACAAAGGGTCAATAGTATACCACGAAAACAAGGCACGGTTTTTACCGTAGTCAATGTTATCCAGTGTGGTAGTACCTTCTGGGAATAAGTCTGATTGCCCTTCTGGTAACGATGCTAACGACCATAAACCAAAGTTCCTTATGTCTATAGATGTTTCAGCACCCTCAAAGTCATCAATGTAAGAAGTACCTGTTTTACCAATAATTTTCGAGTGCCCCGGTATAATGTGCGCCGTCTCAAACGATGCCATTATGCTCGATGGCGCTTTGGTACTGTAAAAAGGTAGCTTATCAAGCAAACGGGTAATAACAGGCGCGTCTTTTTTAAACGTACCATCTATACCCCAAATGGTGTTCGATATGGGCTCATCGCCAATGTTAATTTTAAAGGTAATAGGCCTTTCGGTCAGGTTCATAATCGTAGCCCCTAACTGGAAGTCCTTATTCACCTTATAATCTAAGTGAGTACCAATCAATCGCCTGGTTTGTACGTTAAACAACGAGTTGTTCTCCAGCGATATCTTTATCGGCGTACCCGAATTCATTATCCCCTCGTTAATTATACGCACCTTACCTAAGGCATAGTCTACCGTAAAGTCAACGTTTTCTTTTAAGTTGATGCCTCCGGCGGTAACAGTAACCGAGCCTTGCTGTATGTTCATCGCGTTCAGCGAAATCTCAGCCCCCGATGCGGCCTGATATTGCCCCGACAGGTAGAAACGGTTATGTACCGCGTCTAACTGCGCCAGCGGCTGGGTGGTTCGGTATAGCGAATCGTAAGCATATTTGTTAGGTAAGCCCGCTGCAGCTTCAGCAGCATTAAACAGTGTGCGTAAGTCTTTACCAAATGGCTCTACCTTGGGGAAATAGATACGGCCCGTAGCCTTGTTAATGGTAATCCCATCAATCATATCGTACCTGCCATCAGGCATAGGGTCATTCTGGTTGTTCAATCTGTCAACCCCTAGAGGTTGTATAAGGGGTACTCCCTGAAAAGCAGCACCTTCGGGTAAAAAGTTAATCTTGTTGTTGGTAGTAGGGTTCAAATAGGTAACGTTCATCTGGAAGTTATCAGGGCTTATTTGATAACCACCCAACGAGTAAACGTTTTTCATCATCAGGTCCCACATGGGCAACTTGGTGTTAAGCGTCGTACTCTTCAACATCTTAACAATCAACGCCTGTTGGCCGGGTATACCGTCGTTAGAAAACTCACCCACCTGGTAAACCTGTCCGTTGTACTGGTATTGGTAAGCAACACCCAAAACCTCGTCGTTATTCAGCGGCTGGTTTAGCGATATATAACCTAAGCGGGTGTTAATGGTATAATCTTGTGCGCTAAGCATACGGGCGTTGGTCAGCTGCTCATAGTCAACCAAACCAGCAAATGGACTGGTGTTTGCATCGTAAAACGTACCTGCACCGCCATTGCTAATATCGCGTACGGTAGGGTAGGTAGTGCTAAGTACTGGTGGGTTTAATGTGTTGTTGCCATTGTCTGGGTAGTTTTGGGGGCTGCCTGTGTAGTTAACACCCACCTGGTTGTAACCATCAGGGGCGGTCTCACCTAAGTCTTGCAGGGCAAGTATGTTACGTACGTTATCTACCGCGAAAATTTTGTTGGTTACCCAAACCTCAATACGGGTAATGTTTACGGGTGATATTACAACAGGTAGGCCTTGCAGGGCTGTGTTATACGTATCGTGAAACCTTTGGCCTATAAAGTAGTGGCGGTTGGCCTCGTAGTTATTGGCCGAGAATTCAAACTTGGTAGTTTGTGCACCACCCTGTAACTCTATAGTTTGCTTTTGGCCCTGTTGCTGGCTGAATAATACAGTGGCTTTTAGGCGGCCAAACTGCAACTGGGTTTTAATACCAAATAAGCTTTGCGAGCCTTGTATCAGCTGGCCGGTAAGGGGTAGGTTTACGTTACCAAACTCAATAAGCTTAATAATGTCGTCTTCGCCACCTTCGTATTTCAGGTTCAGTTTGTTATCAAAAGCAAAACCTGTTTCTGTGTTATAGTTGGTACCAAGTTGAATACGGTCGCCAATTTTACCTATAACGCTCATTTGTATTTTATTCTGGAAGTTAAGCGCCCCAATACGTTGCTGGTTTATAGGTAAGTTAGGGTTTTGGGTCCGGTTTGATGTGTAACCCAAAATAATCTCGGCACTACCATTAGGGCGTATATCAATTACGTTCGACCCAAAAATGGTTTCAAACAGTTTGCCCTTAACTTTAATTTGAGGGATAAGGCCGCGGCTCTTAGCTTCGGCATCGTTATCGGCATCTAAACGGTCGCGCCAGTATTTGCGCATCTGTTGGTCAAAGCGGTACTCATTGTACTCGCGCGATGTCATGTAGGTAGGCGGACGGTAATTTTCGTCGCCCATTTTTTGCGTTACATTATAATCGCCCGTTTGTGGGTCGTAGGTAATATCCGTTTTTACGTTCGATGGGTCGTTCAGTATCCAGTAGTTATGTGGGTCCTGGTTAAAAGGGTCAATATCGCTATCGCTTTGTGGAAAATGCAGGCTGTCGCCTGTAGGAGGGGTATCTACCACCATTGGCAGGTAGCCGCCCATTAAGTCTGTCTCAGTAGGTTGGTGCTTAAGCTCCACAGTAGTTTGTTCACTTTCAGAGTCGGTGTAATCCTCCTCTTCGGTGTAGTTAAGTATCTCGGCAGGGGTATACTGCGGGGTAAAGTCTAACGACGATGCCCACACAATAGATACTACTACCGTGAACAAAACAGAGAAAACAAATGTTTTAGCAATTAGTCTCAAAGCTCTCTATGTTGGTTGGTTCTTAATTAAGCATTGTTACCGGCCTTTTTCAGGGGCCCGGTTCTCCATTGGCTCTCAAACGCAGATGCTCTTTTTTTAGTATTTCACAAACCGTAATAAAGCCAATTAAACTTAATCAATCAGCAAATATAATATATAGCACAAATTGCAGCCTAACCAGTTTTGCACAAAAGCATGTTAAGTACCCCTTCTGTCGTATGTAAGATTTATGGCTAAATAGGTTATAAATAATATAAGGCAGGGGTGAAACAGGTAAATAATAATTGGCTAAGCCTTACTCCTTAAACCAACTGGCGTACATTACATAGTTTTTAGATATACGCTCTATTTGCCCGCTAAATAATTCGGGGTTAACTTTTTTAACAAATTTTGCCGGAACTCCCGCCCAAATCGACCCGGGTTCAATAATTGTGTTTTCTAAAACCACCGCGCCGGCCGCCACAACAGAATTTTCTCCTACCACCACATTATCCATTACAATGGCGCCCATGCCAATTAGTACATTATCGTGCACCGTGCAGCCGTGTACCAGGGCGTTATGCCCTATAGAAACATTGTTGCCAATAGTTAAGGGGGCTTGCTGGTAGGTGCAGTGCAAAACAGCCCCATCCTGTATGTTTACCCTGTTACCAATTTTTATGTAATGTACATCGCCACGCACTACGGCGTTAAACCATACACTGCAATCGTTGCCCATTACCACATCACCCACAACAGTGGCATTTTCTGCCAGGTATATATTTTCTCCAAATTGGGGTTCTTTTCCGTTTACAGGTTTTATCAATGCCATACTTATTTTTTTGGCAAATGTACTATTCTATAGGCTCAACTTCCATTATCGGGCTAATCATATATAATCGTTTGGTATCAAGTTCTATACATTTAAATCGCTTGCGCACCAGCCGGCCTTTTATAAATACCCTGCCATCAGCAATTTTAAAATGTGTGTTGGCAGGTAACTCGTCCAGGTGTTTTTTCAGATGCCCATCAGGGTCGTATTTTTTCAACACCCGCATCAGGTTTATATCGCTACAGCTAGATGCTGCCGGGTTAGCCATATACTTGCGTAGTGCCTTGTCAACATCAGGCGGAAACATACCACTTTGCAAAAAGAACCACATGTGGCGTTTAAACTCAAGTTTCCACTCTTTGCCATGCGGCGCAACGGTATGTTTATATAGTATATGGTTTGAAAGGTGGGCAAACTCATGCACCAGGGTAATAAGAAAGGAGTATTGGTTTAGGTTATGGTTAATTGTTATGCAATGGCCCATACCATCAAACGGGGGCCGGTAGTCGCCTAGTTTTGTGTTTCGTTCGCCTGTAATTATCAGCTTGGTTTGGTACCCAATAAGCCAGTTTACCAATAGCGGACAAGCCGCCTCGGGAACGTATTTTTTTAACAAAAGTAAAAGCCTGTCGTACATACCAAATGCAAAAATAATTGGTAAAACGGCTAATTGTCGGATATTTGGGGTTTAATAGGCATAAAAGTTATGAACCGTATTATAGAATGTGTGCCCAATTTTAGCAATGGGCAAAACCCCGAAGTATACAACGCAATAGCAGCCGAGGCAGAAACGGTTGAAGGGGTGAAATTGTTGAACGTAGACCCGGGCAAAGCAACCAACCGCACGGTTGTTACCATTGCCGGCAGTCCCGAGGCTGTTGTAGAAGCGGCGTTCCGTTGCATTAAAAAGGCAGCAGAGCTTATTGATATGAGCAAGCACAAAGGCGAGCACCCGCGTATGGGCGCTACCGATGTTTGTCCCCTGGTGCCTATTAGTGGTATTAGCATGGAAGAAACAGCTGAGTTTGCCAAACAGCTTGCCAAAAGGGTAGGCGAGGAGTTGCAAATTCCTGTATACTTATACGAGGCCGCACAGGACGATAAAAAGCGCAGCAACCTGTCGGTTATCCGCGAAGGGGAATACGAAGGCTTTGCCGAGAAAATTAAAAAAGCGGAATGGAAGCCAGATTTTGGCCCTGTCGAACTGAATATAAAAGCAGGTGCGACAGTTATTGGCGCGCGCGATTTTTTAATTGCTTACAACGTTAACCTTAACACCACATCGGTACGTCGTGCCAACTCTGTAGCGTTTGATATACGCGAGAAAGGCCGTGTTAAACGCATTGGCGACCCTGTTACCGGTGAGATTGTAAAGGACGAAAACGGCAACCCTGTTTCTATACCCGGCAGCCTTAAGCATGTTAAGGCCATTGGTTGGTTTATAGCGGAGTATGGCGTTGCCCAGATATCTATGAACCTTACTAATATTATTGAAACGCCCTTGCATATTGCGTTTGACGAAACCTGTACCAAGGCACAAGCCCGAGGGTTGCGTGTTACAGGTTCTGAATTGGTGGGCCTTGTGCCGCTAAACTCTTTGTTAGATGCGGGCCGCTATTTCCTTAAAAAGCAACAAAGGTCTGGCGGAGT
>JAIXUZ010000356.1 GCA_027483285.1 Bacteroidota bacterium | reverse complement strand
GGGCGAAATTAACAGTGCCCACCACCAAAGCACAGATACGGTAGGCAAAGGCCTGCGTATAAATTGCTATAGTGGCGATGGGGTAGTGGAGGGTTTGGAGTATGAGAACCCTACAGGTAAAGCATTTTTACTATTGGTGCAGTGGCACCCCGAACGACTGAAAGACAAAGAGAACAGTCCGTTTTCAAACAATATCCGTACACGTTTTTTACAAGAAGCAGAAAAATACCACAATGAAAATAATTAATCCCGCTACCGAAGAGTTGGTAGGCGAAGTTACCGTTGATACTACGGAACAGATAAAAGCCAAATACGAAAAATTACGCGCTGGACAAGCCGCTTGGGCTGCAAGGCCATTGCAAGAGCGACTGGATATTATTATAAAGTTTGGTGAGATAGTAGATACCCATGTAGACAGGTTAGCTAACCTGCTTACATCGGAAATGGGTAAGCCAGTGTGGCAAGCCGTAGGCGAGATTAAAGGTGCGAAAAACCGTGTTAAGTTTTTGACAGAACTGGCTGAAAAGACTTTGGCAGAAGACTGGGTTACCCCGGATGGTGCTACCAAAGAGAAAATAACCTTTGAACCACTGGGTATAATAGGTAATATATCGGCGTGGAACTACCCGTATAATGTAGGGTACAATGTGTACTTACCAGCACTGGTTGCGGGTAATGCGGTTTTGTATAAACCATCAGAATATACAGCCTTAACCGGAATAGAAATGGCTAAGATGCTATGGGAAGCCGGTGTGCCACAAGATGTGTTTGAGTTGGTTATTGGTGGTAAAGAAGCCGGCCAAACCATGCTTGATTTACCATTGGATGGTTATTTCTTTACTGGGTCGTACCGCACGGGTAAACATATAGCCCAAAGTGTTGCGCACAAGCTTGTGCCTGTTGGCTTGGAGCTTGGTGGCAAAGACCCATTATACGTTGCCGAAGATGTTGCCGATGTGGCTAATGTTGCCGCTGCTGCTGCCGAGGGTGTGTTTTACAACACCGGGCAGAGCTGCTGCGCGGTAGAACGCATTTATGTAAACGAAAAGGTTTACGACGCTTTTGTAGAAAGCTTTGTTGAAGAAACGAAGAAACTGAAAAAAGGCAGCCCGACAGAAGAAGGTGTTTGGATAGGCCCGCTTACACGCCCTGAGCAGATAGATGTAATACAACAACAGGTGAACGATGCAGAGAGCAAAGGCGCCAAGGTATTGTTGGGTGGTAAAAAGATGGATGGCAAAGGTTATTATTATGAGCCGACCGTAGTTGTGGATGTAAAGAATGATATGGCACTGATGCAGGAAGAAAGCTTTGGCCCCGTTATAGGTATAATGAAAGTACAGGATGATGCCGAGGCTATCCGCCTGATGAATGATACAGAGTATGGCTTAACGGCGGCGGTTTACACGGCGTCGAAAGAGCGGGCAGATAGTATGATGCAAAAGCTAAACGCCGGAACGGTATATTGGAACTGCTGCGACAGGGTTAGCCCTTACACGCCATGGAGCGGACGTAAAAACTCAGGTTTGGGTTCTACGCTTTCAACTATTGGTATACGCGCTTTTGTGCAACCTAAGGCCTACCATTTGCGTGGCTAAGAAGTAGCCTCACCATTAACCCCTCTTCAAATGGAGAGGGGAACATTCAATAATGTTGTAGTGTTAAAGACATAGTGCTTTTATAGTTATTATATTAGCCTAAAGTTGAAATACATGAAAAGCTATACCTTAGAATACTCGAAAACATTAACCCAAGTTTTGTTTTTGGTGCTATACCCTATACTGGCCTGCATATTGTTTTTTGGTTCACTAATGCTTTTTGGTGATTTTTTTTCTAATGAAGATATAATCCTCCCCAGCATCATCGTTTTTTTAACCCTGTTGCTTGTTACCAGTGTGTTCATTGTAAAACGCTTTGTTACACTGCCCGCTACGCTTGAGTTTGATGAGAAGATAATCCGCATAAAATTGCATAAGCGTAACATGTTTTACTCTTTTAACGCTATAGAATGTGGGTGGGCCAACGTTAAGGTTATGACCAGTAACTATGACGATAAAGCCAAGCGGCATTTTCTATTATTATCGCTTAAAAGCACGGGCGGAAACAATATTTTTATTACGTTGCTGAAGGAGGATGACGGTAAGATAGACCAAATATGGGCGGAGATGAACGAGTTACGTAGGGCTCATAATGTAAAAGTAGAAGTACCTGAAAAGATTACCAAACGCGGTTTTTATGCAGGGCCTTTTATGAGATTATTAGCTTATGCCGGTATTTGTATACTGATTGCTTTTTTTGTGATATTGCTGTATTCGCCAACTTTTAGGACTACGGAGAATGTGTTAAAGTTGTTAGCGCTGATGGCGTTTCTTATTCCCTTTTTGGTTAACTACTTCAAATCGCACCAACGCGAAAAAGAAGAAAATAGCAGGTAGCAATGGCCCGTAACAAAGGCCACTCCCTATATTTTGTATGTATACTAATGCCCGACGAAGTTGGGATGGAGGTTACCGCTTTTAAAGAAGAGATAGCCACAAAGTTTGGCAGCAGCTATGCCTTACGAACTCCGCCGCATATAACCCTGATATCTCCGTTTGAATTTCCGGATGAGGAAATAGAAACTGTAAAGAAACTACAGGATGAAGCCCTGTGGGGGTATAATGCTTTTGATTTAGAGTTAAAGGACTTTGGTGCGTTTGGTAATAGGGTTATGTATATTAATGTGGTGCGGAATGCAATGCTGGACGCTGTTTATACCCAGGTAGTAAAAGCCTATAAGCAATTGGGTAAGAATATAGATGCATCGAAAGATTTTAACCCGCATGCTACCATTGCGAATAGAGATTTGACGCAAGCACGGTTTGAACGTGCATGGCCAGCATTTATAAATAGGCAATACAGGGCTAGCTTCAACGTATCAGAAGTACATTTATTAAAACATATTGAGGGGCGTTGGCAATTATTCCACGCAAGCCCTTTACCTTAGCTTTATGGGACAACTATATAACCGATTTGAAAAACAGGCCAATAGCTGGCTTGCTGCTTTAGATACTTATACCATGGAGGAGTTGTTAAAGAAACCATCGGATGAGTCATGGTCGATGGGGCAGGTGTATATACATATTGCCACGGCTAATAAATATTTTTTGGGCAAGAATGCGAATTCGCTCGCTAATGGCGAGGATTTTACCACGGGTAAGAGCAAAACCAAATGGGGCCGGTTGGTATTCCTGTTTAATATGTTCCCGCCTATGAGTGTTAAGATGCCTAAGAAAGATACAGGCGGAACAGAACCTATTCAGCCTGAAAGCAAAGAACAGATAGAGCGTAAGATTAGGGAAAACCTGGTGTTTTTTAAAGAGATAGAAGAGAAAGTGAGCCAAGCCCCAAAGAGCCAAGTGAAGAAATACCCATTTTTAGGTTACCTGAATGCAGCAGAGTGGTACACTATTGCCGGGCTGCATATGAAACACCACTTAAGGCAAAAGCGTAAACTGGATAAGTTTTTGGGGAAATAGTTGACGGTTGGCTGTTCCCGGTTGCCAGTTAAATAATTAATAACTTAATGAGAAAGGGTGAAGTTGTACTTCTCGGCAAAGGCTCCTTGAACGGCTATTATGTCTTCGTAAGCGTTGTTTAGCTTTTCGGCAATATCCATAAAAAGCTTTTTGGCGCGTTCTTCGTCTTCCAGGGTATACTCCTCATCAGTCTTTTTAAGAAGGCCTATCAACTCTTTGTATTCAACCTCAAGGGTTACTTTGTAAATATCAAATACCTGCAGGGCGGCATCTTTAAACTCCGATTTGCTATCAAATTCTTCCATGCCCTTAACCGTGGCTATAGAAGCAATAACCTGCTTATAGGCATTGGTGTAAGCAACGTCCATTTCGGTAGGTTTGTAAGTAGACAGGGTTAAATCGAGGTCGTTGATTTTATCGACAATGGCTTTTTGTTCGCGGATAATACGTTCGTTATAAGCAACAGCATCATCAGGCGAAGGTTTACAACCCGAACCACAGATAATGAATACTGAAAATAAGGATACCGTTGTGGCCTTAACCAGTTGACTCCCTCTTTTTAGTGTAGCGTTTTTCAATGTTGCCTTTCGCGTTAGCGGGCGCAAAATTAGTAAATAAATTGAATGGTGTCCTGTATTATCTTAAAATACAACAGATTTGAACAGCTGCAACCAACTAATAAATAACCGTTAACTTTTAAAAGATAACCAACGGCTATTTTTCAATAATGGCCCAAAGGTCGAGGCACACATCATTGGCCGGGGCTATGTGGTAATCGCCTGTAGTAACGTCTGACACCAAAGATGTGTCGTTATTCATCAGCTTTTTACGCTGCCAGCGGTTTAAAAACTCGTAGGGCAGGCGATAGGCCCAAAGGGGTAGATTATTCTCCAGGTTAAAAATATCTATACGCTTAAAACGAGCCACACTGGCTTTGTT
>JAIXUZ010000112.1 GCA_027483285.1 Bacteroidota bacterium | reverse complement strand
CTAAAGAGGACTTTACCAAAGCCACCGGCGACAAGAAATAACCATGCTGCTTCACTTAGAAACAGCTACCGCCGTTTGCTCGGCAGCACTTAGCCACAATGGGGTTGTTATAGCTAACCGCGAGAGTGCTGAACCGCGTGCCCATGCGGCTATGCTTACCGTTTTTATTGATGAATTGCTTACTGAAGCTGGCATAACAGCTTACGATGTGGATGCTGTTTCGCTAAGTGCAGGCCCGGGTTCGTACACCGGCTTGCGCATTGCATCATCAGCTGCCAAAGGGTTTTGCTACGCGGCCAACAAGCCACTTATAGCACTAAACACCCTGCAATTGATGGCATCGGGCTTTTTGCATGATAATAATGTAGAGGGCGGTTTCCTTATTTGCCCTATGATTGATGCCCGCCGCGATGAGGTGTTTTCTGCTATGTATAACAGCAAGCTCGATGTTGTTCAACCCCCTGCCCCTGAATTGCTTACCATTGATTCATACGCCGAAAGGCTAACCCAACAACCCGTTTATTTTATTGGCGATGGGGCTGTAAAATTCTACACCCTATTAGGCAACAAGCCTAACGCCAATTTCAATTTAGGCTTTTACCTAAAGGCACAACACCAGGCTGCGTTGGCTACCCAAAAGTTTGAAAACAAAGACTTTGTTGATGTAGCCTACTTTGAGCCCGATTACCTGAAAGAGTTCTATACCACAGCGGTTGTAAAAAAGCCGGATAGCCTTTAGATAATGTCCCCTCTCGGTTAGGCCTAAACCCTCTCAATAATAGTCGCAATACCCATACCGCCACCAACGCAAAGGCTGGCAAGACCAAGCTTTTTATCGGTACGCTCCAGCTCATCAAGCAAAGTGCCCAATATCATGCTACCTGTGGCACCCAGTGGGTGGCCCAGGGCAATAGCACCGCCGTTTACGTTTACCTTATCGTGGCTTACACCTGCAAGTTCCATAAAGCGCATAGGCACTACGGCAAAAGCTTCGTTTATCTCAAACAAGTCAATGTCTTCCATCTTAAGGCCTGCTTTAGCCAGGGCTTTAACAGCCGCAGGGTATGGCCCTTCCAGCATAATGGTAGGCTCAGAACCCACAACGGCAAACGAGCGTATTTTGGCGCGGGGTTTAAGGCCTGCTTTTTCACCTGCCTCTTTGCTGCCAATAAGTACCAATGCGGCGCCGTCTACAATACCCGACGAGTTACCTGCATGGTGTACGTGGTTTATCTTTTCAATTTCAGGGTATTTCTGAATGGCCAAGGCATCAAAGCCTGCCATGCTGCCCATCATTTCAAACGCCGCACCCAACGATGCTAATTTAGCGGCTGTTGTATCAGGGCGAATGGTTTCGTCTTTGTCTAATTCTACCTGTCCGTTTACGTCAAGTACCGGAACGATAGATTTGCTGAAGCGGCCCTCTTGCGTAGCTACTGCTGCACGTGCGTGCGATGTAGCCGCATACTCGTCCAGCTGCGTGCGGTCGTAACCATATTTAGTGGCAATTAAGTCGGCCGAAATACCTTGGGGTACAATATGCACCTTGGCAACAATCTCGGGGTTGGTAAACAACGCGCCACCGTCGGTACCCATAGGCACACGGCTCATCGATTCCACACCACCGGCAACAAGCATATCAACCTGGCCGCTCATAACATAAGCAGCAGCCTGGTTTACCGCCTCAAGTCCCGAAGCACAAAAACGGTTTAGGGTAACACCGGCAGTAATGCTGTTGTAGCCTGCCGCCAAAGCCGATGTTTTGGCAATATCAGCGCCTTGCTCGCCTACCGGTGTAACACAGCCAATAATGGCATCTTCCACCAACGATGTATCTAAATTGTTTCGGTCGCGTATCGCTTCAAAAACAGTAGTTAACAGTTTCACGGGTTGCACATCGTGCAGTTTACCGTCTTTCTTTCCGCGACCGCGAGGGGTACGCACAGCATCAAAAATATATGCTTCAGCCATTGTATTTTTATTTTGAGAGGAACAAATGTAGCAAGAATTAGTTTAGTTTTAGTTGCGTGTTGCCAGTTCCCTGTTGTCAGTTTTTTCATTCGCTAATCCGCTAATTGGCTAATTGAAAAATTATCTTTGCCCTATGGCTTTGCGTGTAGATAACATCCCCTTTTGGCTCAAACCCTTCTTCCTGGTGTGGGCATACCTCACTGCGGGCATAAGTTATGGGTTGATTAAGTTGTGGGCGCTAACCCTGCGCTTTAAATGGGAAAATGCTGAAGCCATGAGCATCAGCCCCAACAATGTGTATTGCATTTGGCACGAGAGCCTTTTGATGAGCTTTATGCTCAGCTTTAAAAACCCCGCCACCCGCCGCGATGTGTGGATGAACCACCCGGCCTGGTTTATGAAACCCATACACATCATTTTATATTGGAAAGGAGTAGAAAAGCTAATGCTGGGTAGCAGTGGAAACTCTGGCAAAGAGGCGAAAGAAAAGGTAGAAGAATACCTGCGCAAAGGCTATAGCACCTGCATGGCGGTAGATGGCCCTGCGGGCCCGCCATTGGTAATGAAACACGGAGGCATGCAAATGGCGCTGGAAACGGGTGTGCCTATTATCTGCCTGCAATTTATCCCCCAGCGCAAACCCATTATTTTAGGCTTTACGTGGGATAAAAAAGTACTGCCCATGCCCTTCACCACCGTCACTGTCCGCGTACACGGCCCATACTATGTTACCAAAGAAAACTACACCGAAATAAGCGAGTTAGTAGAGAAAAATATGTAGAAGTACCCCTCCGTCATACTGAGCTGCGTCGAAGTATAGGAGTGGAGGTGTAATACCCCCTCCCGGCTAAAGCCATACTCCCCCTATATTAGGGGGAGAGTTTAAACAGTCATCTCTTGCAACAATATTTTAAACCATACGGTAAAGCCATCGGGGTTTTCAGAAACCTTATTGGTAATCTCCTGCATAGTTAACCATTGCACCGCGTTGGCTTCTTCAGGGTTAAAAGGTATTTCCCCATCATAATGGCCTATAAAAACATGGTCAATCTCATTCTCTGTTAAGCCATTTTCAAAAAAGGCTTTGTATTGAAAAACAAACGACTCCTTCAACTCACATGTAAATCCGTTTTCCTCTTTCAGCCTACGGGTAGCTGCATTAACCGTTTCCTCGCCCGGGCGCGGGTGCCCGCAGCAGGCATTAGTCCATAGCAAAGGCGAGTGGTACTTACCGGCAGCCCGTTGCTGCAAAAGCATCTCACCTTTGCTGTTATATATCACTACCGAAAAAGCACGGTGCAGAAAGCCCTTTTCATGGGCTTCCATCTTCTCCATCTGCCCAATCTCGGCATCGTTTTCGTCTACTAGTATCAGGTATTCTTGCATTGCCTTATAAGCAATTGATTGTCATTATTGTTCAATCTTAGCTTCCTTCCTCTTCTCCCACTCCGCATGGTATAAGCCAATGGCCACAATAATAGCCGTCATACCCCAAAAAGGTACAGATGCCTTATCGGTATCCAGGAAGTTGTTTAGCGACCCGTGTATGTAGTACGTTATCAACCCCAGCATGCTGCATTGCAACACCATACGCACCTCTTTATCTTTCACTTTGGGGAAGAGTATCACCGCTGTGTAAATGGTAGTGGCAATTATGGCTAAAAACGTCACCAAGCCTAGCACGCCTTCTTCGGCTAATGGGCCTATGTATTCACTATGGGCGTTGCCCCCATCGGCGTTGTTGGTTGATATAATGGTTTTTTCGTACGAAAACTGGAACGGTGCGTAGTTAAACATATACGTGCCCGGGCCCCAGCCAAACACAGGCCGCTCGCGGAACATACGGAACGCACTTTGCCAGCGGTTTATACGCTCCAGGTTCGATGCATCGGACGAAACGTTGGTTACCGACTGTAAGTGTTTCCCAAGGTCTTGCGACGATTCAGTGTCGTTCTTCTCCAGCTTCATCATTATTTGCGTCCACGAGCCTATCACAATTACCGATGCAAACACGCCTACTATCAAGAGCGATGCAAAGCGTATCCGCAAAAACATCACCATATAAATAGCAAATACCGCTGCCAGACTTACCCATGCCGCACGGGTGTACGACAGGATAATACCGATAGTTAGTACCGTAAACAAGCCTAACAATAAGGCCCGCAAAAACAGATTCATTCGTCCGTTAAACAGAAAGCCTATTACCAGCGGATAAAACATGGCTAAAATGGCTCCGTAGGCGGTATGGTCGTTATAAAAAGGCTCCATAACCCAGTGGGCAGGCTTTTCTTCAAAGCCCCATGCCGCATGGCGTGCAATGGTATACACCACGGTTATCATCATGGCAAAAGTATATAGCCATATAAACCGCTTTATGTTTTTATAATCAGCAAAAATCTTAACAGCAAAAAAGTAAAACACCGTTACAAACCACAGCCTGGCCAGCAAAAATTTGAATGATACCAGTGGCATAGACGAGGCTACAGATGTTACCCCTATCCACAAAATATTAAAAAAGATAGCCCAGGTTATGGGGTGGCTAAGCACCCGCTTATCGTATTCCCCTTTGTCAAATATCTTGTAAAAAAACATCAGCATGGCCCCAAATATCAGGGGCTCTGTGGGCAGGTTCAACCCAAAGCCAAAGCCACGGTTTATCAGGTTTATTGATAGGGGGGTAAGAAAGGTGATAAGCAATAACAACTTATCTAACGCTACAAAGGTTAACAAAAGTACAGCTATAGCAACCGGTAGGCCTATGAGCCACAACCATTCCGACATGATAAATACAGCGTTAAGCGCCACAAATGCAGCCCCTATACCGTAAAATAATATTGCCGACTGGCGTTGTGTCATACCGCTAAGTAGCCCCTGGTTATGCCGTTTGGTCTGCTTTGTAATGCTTGTAGTTCTCCAGGCCTATCAACACAATCATACCCACCAGCAGTGCCGAAACAATAGATACCAGCACAATTAACCAACGCACAGGGTAGCTCTTTTTCTCAGCAGGGTATGCCTTGTCTACCAAAAAGTAGCTCTTTATAAACGAGTCGGCATCAACCTTGGCATCGTCATATTTCTTTTTAATTAATGATAGGTTTTCCACGTCGTATATCAACTGGTCGCGCAGGGTAACAAACGCGCGGCCATATTTACCTAACGTATCCAGTTGGGCTTGCAGCGTTTTGGCAGCACCGGCGTTGCCACCTACAATAGCTTTACCGTAGGCTTCTATCAAACGCTCAATTTGCTTTTCGTAATCAAATACGCCTTTGTCGCGCAGGGTGCCTAAAGAGTCGTCCAGCAATTTAATGCGGGTTTCTTTGGCATATAAGTCGCCCTGTACAATTTTTAGCGCTTCTTTAGCGCGGCTTTGCACAATGCTGTTTTTAATAGTATCAAGCAATGCAGCAATATCATTGGCTATAAGGGCCGCGGTATCGGGGTCGGTATCCAATACATCTATGCGCACCGACATAAACTCGGTACGGCTAAACTTGATATTGTCTTCATATTCATTACGCAGCTTCGTCATTGGGAAACTCCCCGTTGGGTCTACATCGTAATGGCGCATCAGGTTGTATTTTTTTATGATGCGGTTACGTATCTCCTCAGAGTTTAATACCTGTATCAGCTGCTCAGCCTCTTCCTCTTCACCAAACTGCAATACGTCCTGGCTCATGCTGGGGTTTTCTGATAGCAGCGATTTTGATAGCGAGTTTTGCCTGGCAGGGAATAAAATAACACTCGATTTAAACTTAGGCTTGATTAAATACGATGCCCCGGCCGATGCTACTGCCGCTACAACGGCTATAATAGCCAGTTTTTTCCAATGCTTAAAAATAAGCCCCAATAGGTTTAGCGAGTTAAACTCTTTAGGGTCTGTTAGTGCTTGTGGTGTGGTCATAAATAGTTAAAGCTGGGGCAAAAATAGGCAATTCAACCCGCATAATACAGTTTTGATTATGGGTATTGAACACCAGGGTGTTAAACGTTGTGTTTTGGTAATAATTGTATTGAAAAATTAATAAACCTAATACTTACCCCTGTTATCTAAAAACTGCTGCCACATGAGCAGGAATTTTTCAGAGGCACGTTTAATCGGTTCTAAGTCTACCCCCTCTTTTTGCAGCAGGTTCCAGTTGTCGGCCATCATGTCGGGGTGGGCAAGCCCTTTAATGTCTATGGGGTTATAGGTACTATCGGGATTGATTTTGTAGCAGCCCTTTTTACCGTAGCGCGGGCGGTGGTGGCTGGTCCAGCCGTTAAAATCGGTTTGAAAACCAACAGCAATATCAGTTAATTCCCTTGGTGTTAAGGCACCGTATGATTTGGTTGAATCGCTGAAAATTACACGTATATTTTTATGCAGGTAATCGTTAGCTGATTGGTACAGCAGCTTGTAGCTATCTACTGAGCCTTCGCAATAGCAAGGCATACTGTCTATTTTAGCCTTGTAAATTGGGTGCGGCTTATATGTTCCTGTTGATATTGGCAAGCTAACCAATCCTCCTCCTTTGTAAATATTAATAAAATCGGGCAAGGGTATGCCGCGGGGCTGGTTTATAAGCGGTTTTATGCCATCGTGGGTAGATAATACCGGCAGGCCTTTGCTATTCATAAACGCAATGGCATCGGCGCGGGTTTTATCGTTCATGTGGGTAACATCAGTCATAATACCGGCATTGGCCATCCACAGTATTGTTTGGCGGCCCACATCGGTAAGCCCGCGTTTGCTCTCTTTTTTAAATACCCCTTTTAGGTTAAGTAAATGCTCTGCAAAGCCCGGCATAACGGCTGATGAGCCTACCTCGTAATCTTTTAAATGCACCAGGGTGATAAATGCCACCCCTTTTGATGCCCAAAAATCGGCATCGGCCTGGCTGTGTATCAGGTTGCGGCCCCCTTCAATAGAATAAATTATAATGGTTTTGGTGGTAGTATGTACCAGTGTGCGCACCTCTTGTGGCGAACGGGCAATGGCAAAATCAGCACTGTTATCGGCTACAAATTTATCTATGTAGTCAATCTGTGCCAGTATCATCTTCTTGGCTTTGGCAGGGCGTTTAGGCCCTTCGCGGCCAATCAGCCCAACAGTAAAAATGCGGGTGCCTTTGTTGGCTTTCCAGTAGTTGGCATAATTTACGTTGGTAAACATGTGTTTGTAGCGCAACTTAGGTGGGTGTGCCTCATCAAAAAACTTTAGCCCATCACCAAAAAAGCCATACGGAAAGCTAATGGTAGGGTGTATCTGGAGGTCCATATACTCGTGTACCTCTTGGGCTCTGGCAGTAATGGTAAACAGTAGTAGTAGAAGTACAAGGTTCTTCATAGAAGAACAAAACTAACCAAATAAATCAGTCTTTGGTCTTAGTTGTAAAAGGCCTTATAATAAGCCTTATAGAACGTTCGTAAGTAAAGTAGTTCCACATCCAGTTTACAAAAACAATTACCCTGTTGCGGAAACTTACCAGCGTCATAAGGTGGATAAACATCCACGCCAGCCAGGCAATGCGGCCCTGAAATTTGATAAAAGGCAAATCGACCACGGCACGGTTGCGTCCTATGGTTGCCATAGAACCTAAGTCATTATACTGAAACGGTTTTTGCATGCGGCCCAGCATGCGGGCTATCATGTTTTTACCCAGGCGCTCGCCCTGCTGTATGGCTACCTGCGCTACTCCCGGGTGCCCGTTTGGGGTTTTATCGGTTACCATGGCGGCAACATCGCCAATAGCGTAAATATTGTCGTAGCCTTTTACCTTGTTGGTTTCATCAACCAAATAGCGCGATTTGCGCAATATGGCTTCTTCTTTTATGCCGCTTATTAAACTACCCTTAACCCCCGCCGACCATAGTACAGTGCGGGTTTCAAGTGCCGTACCATCGCCAAACGTTATGGCTTTGCCGTCAAAATCTTTTACGGCCGTGTTCAGCCATACTTTTACCCCCAGCTCTTCTAAATATTCTTTTGTTTTGGCTGATGCAATCTCGCTCATAGCGGGCATTAACCTTGGCCCGGCCTCTACCAAATGCACCTGCATAAGGTTGTGGTCAAGCTCGGGGTAATCAAAAGGCAAAACGTGTTTTTTAAACTCCGCCAAAGCACCGGCGGTTTCTACACCTGTTGGGCCTGCACCTACTACCACAAAGTTTAGATAGGCTTTTCGCTCCCCCATATTTACGGTATTAATAGCCTCTTCAAACTCTTGCAAAATATTGCTACGCAAATCTAAGGCCTGAGGTATACTTTTTAGTTCCATGGCCCATTTAGCCATGTTTTCCATGCCGTAAAAATTGGTTTCAGAGCCTGTGCCTATTACCAACTCATCGTACCCAATGGGGCCAATATTGGTAAGCAGCATGTTTTTCTCTGCATCAATTTCCTGCACCTCGGCCAACCTGAAGTTAAAGTTTTTGTAGTTGCGGAATATTTTGCGGTAAGGGTATGCAACAGCATCAGAACCTAAACCACCACTGGCCACCTGATACAGCAGGGGCTGAAAGGTGTGGTAGTTGTGTTTATCGATAAGTGTAATTTGAAATGAACTGTAATTTTTAAGCATTTTGATAAGCTGGATGTTACCAAAGCCGCCGCCTATTAATACAAGGCGTTTAGGATAACTGTCGGTTTCCATTTTGTATAGTTTGTGCGGCGCGGGGCGCCATTAGTTTTAATCCAAAGCCATAAGGCTGTTGTAATTAATCCCCATGTGGCTTTCGTTATATACGGCCTTTCCGTCTTTTATAACAATTACCTGTGGCGACTCGTGCTCTACGCCATAGCGCTCTGCAATAGCGTTAGAGGT
>JAIXUZ010000373.1 GCA_027483285.1 Bacteroidota bacterium | reverse complement strand
TCGAAGCCTGTAAGGGCATCATCCGTTTGAAACAGGTTGTAGAAGTTTACACCTGCGGTTATCTTTAATCCCGAAGCCTTGGCTTCTTTTACCAGCTTAACAGAACCCTTGGTTGATATGGCAGTGAAGTGCAACGGGGCGTTGTTGTACTCAGCCAATTTAATGTTGCGGGCCACCATCAACTCCTCGGCCAATGCAGGTATGCCTTTTAAGCCCAAACGGGTAGCTACCTCGCCCTCGTTTACCATTCCGCCGGGGGCTACTGTTTTATCATAAGGCAACACCATAATCGGGGTATTTATACCACCGCTGTATTGCAGCGCGCGGCTAAGGGCGCCGGCATCGGCAATAGGCCTTTTAGCATCAGAAAAAGCTACGGCACCTGCCAGTTTCATATCGTATAATTCGGCAAGGTCTTTCCCCTCATTCGCCACAAACAGCGAGCCTATAGGCCAAACCTCTACCGCTTTGTTAGCGCTTTTGGCAACTATATATTCAATTTCAGATTTGGTGTGTAACGCAGGTTGCGTGGCAGGTTGAACACCCACGGCAGTGTATCCGCCTGCTTGCGCGGCAGCGGCCCCGCTAGCCATATCTTCTTTGTATTCAAAGCCCGGGTCGGCAAAGTTTGCCGTAATATCGGCCCAGCCTAACGAAAGGTGAAGGCCTTCTGCTTCAAAAATCTTATCGGAAGCATCGGTTATTGGGCTTTCACTTACTTTGACTATTACTCCGGAATCTATTAATACATCAACTATTTTCTTGTTAAACTTTGAACCTGCATTTACTACGGTAGCTTGTTTTATAAGAATTTTCATTGATTTTTTCCGGCTAAAAAGAATATTAGGTTGATTGTTCAAAAATAGCACAAATTTTTCACAAATCTTACCCGTGTACACAAGTACGTATGGCAAAAAAGTAATTGGCAGGCACTTGTGCTAAGTTTGTACTGAGAGTTTAACCCAACCCTTACCCAATTATGAAAGAAATTGCTAACCGCACCTTTATTGTACACAACAAGTTGATAGGCGCCGCATTAGCCGGTACTGTTTACATGATGTACAAAGGGCAGGTTGCCTACTTTACGGTAACGTATGTAGCCGACCGTTATATGAAGTATTTTATGTAACAGGCCCTGACCCACCCCCACCCCAAAACCGTAAGGTTTATTTCAGTATCAGTTTAACTTAAAACAAAAAGTATGAGTGATGGACAAGCGCAAGCTAAACGTGTAGAAAAAGAAGAACTGAAAAATTTTGAGCCTGCAAAAAAGGCCCAGGTACTAACCACAGAGCAGCGTATGCAGCGCCTGGACAACCTTAAAAAGGCAATGGTGCTTGGTAACAGCTATAAAAGCAAATGCTCTATAGTGTTTGAAGATGCCGAAGGCCTTAAGAATGTGGAAACTACCATATGGATGGCAAACGAGTTGCATATAGTGCTAAAAGGCGGTATTGTGTTACCTATTAGCAGCATCCGCGATGTGATAGTATAAAATTAACCTCTTGATTTAAAGCACATTGTTTAAACAAACTATGTATTTGTTTTGTTAAACTGTAACATTTGCATGCCATTTGTTGTCTTACTAACAGATAAAATATATATTTGTATAAACAAACTTTTACGCACAATGAAAAAATTCGCCTTACTATTAACAATGGCTCTTGTCAGCAGCTTTGCTTTCGGCCAAAGTCTGGCATTAAATAAAAATACTGCTTTAGTATCAGGCCTGCCTGATGATGAAGTAATAGAAGAATCAATAATAGTATCAAATACCACAGGCTCTCCGCTTAACGTAAAGGTGCGCCGTTTTAACCTTACTACTGTTCAGGGTTCGGACAACTGGTTTTGCTGGGATTTATGCTACGAACCAACAGCTAATGCTTCTAACGGTTTTATAACCATACCTGCCAATGGCGATACTGGTATATTTAGCGGACACGTAAACAACAATGGCCTTGAAGGAACATCGGTTATTAAATATTGCTTTTACAATGAAAGCAACACGGCCGACTCTACCTGTCTTGTTGTAACTTATAACATTACCGCTACCAGCGTTAACGAGGCTGCTGCCATTAAATTCAGCAACCCATACCCTAACCCTGCTAACGACAATGTAACCTTTAACTATACCTTGCCAAACACAAACAAGGCTACCATTAAGGTTTACAACATGATTGGTTCTTTGGTAAAAACTACCAACCTAACCGATAGCAATGGCAAAGTTACCATCAACACATCAGACTTACGTTCTGGCTTATACTTGTATGATTTACAAGTAAGCGGCAAGTCTGTAAAAACAGGTAAATTTACTGTTACCCAATAAGCATCCCACTATTAGTATATATGAAAATCCCCGTGCCAATGGTACGGGGATTTTTGTTTTTTGTGGGATACTATTTTTTAGCCTTTTAGCAGTTGATCAACTACTTTGGGGACACCAGTACCTGCTTTTTCTTTAAGTACGGTTAGGTTAAATATGCCTGCCATTGCTTCGGCATTAGGGTCTATTAAATACTTGGGGATATCGGCTGCGGCATAGTGCAATAAGCCTGCGGCAGGGTATACCTGTAATGATGTGCCTATCACCATAAACACATCAGCAGACTCTGTAATACGTGTGGCTTCTTCAATAGCGGGGACAGCCTCGCCAAACCATACAATGTGTGGGCGTAGCTGGCTGCCCTTTTCACATTTATCGCCAATGGCTATTTGCCTGTCGCCAATTTCGTAAACCAATGAAGGGTCTACCGTACTACGAACCTTGCTAAGTTCGCCATGCAGGTGCAGCACCCTTGTAGACCCGGCACGCTCGTGCAGGTTATCTACATTTTGGGTAATAATGTATACATCAAATTGCTCTTCAAGTCTAACCAGGGCCTTATGGCCTTCATTTGGCTCAACCTCGGCCGCCTGCTTGCGGCGCAAATTATAAAAGCGATTTACAAGTTCCTTATCACGTTGCCAAGCTTCTGGTGTGGCAACATCTTCAATACGGTGCTGTTCCCAAAGGCCACCGCTGTCTCTAAAAGTAGCAATACCACTTTCAGCACTTATACCTGCGCCTGTCAATACAACCAGTTTGGGTTTCATAGTGATTGGAGTGAAACTACATAAACTTAATACTGGCAACCGCAGCTGCAAAAATCTTTTGGGTTTTCTTATAACCTGCCTCAGTATCAATTAACGAAAGCATAGAAACGCTGTATACACCACTATCGTAAAAGTAGGTTATCAGGTGGTTTTCTACGCCGTCTTTTGGCAGGGTGTATTCCAGCTTATAAAATTTATGATTGTCTATTACCTCTTCGGTAACGCCGATTTGCTTGTAGCCGTTTGACATGGCCGGAAATTCTTTAGCAAAAAAGTCGCGAAGGCTTTTAGCATCAACCACGCTGGTATCAATAAACGTAGTTTTAAGCATTAATGGCGGAAAGAAAGCCAATGCCGGTGTAGAAGTAAGGGTATCGCCCAAAAAGGTGCAATTGTACTCTCCAGTAAGGCTGTCCGTGCTTTCTTTTTTAATCCAACCCTTGGGGACCTCTAACGATAAAAAGCATTTGGTAAGGGTTGTGCGTTGGGCAAAAGAGCCTGTAGCCAGCAACATAAAAAGGCCAATGGTAAGTATCTTCTTCATAAACGCTAAAATACAAATTATCAACCAACAGTAATCTATTATCAGTTATGCGCTAAATTGCGGGCATGATAGCCCACCTAAACGGAACAGTAACAGAAAAAACACCCACCTATGTAGTTATAGATTGTGCCGGTGTTGGATACCTGGCCAATATATCGCTTACAACGTACTCTAAAATTGGAGCACCGGGTGCAACCGCCCGACTACTTATACACGCCATATACCGCGAAGACGCGCAGTTGCTTTTTGGCTTTGCCGAGGCTAATGAGCGCGAAATGTTCCGCTACCTGATATCAGTATCAGGAGTGGGGGGTAATACGGCGTTATTGATGCTATCAGCCTTAACGGTAACTGATATTGAAACAGCCATTGCTACCGCCAACCTGGCCCTGCTAAAAGGAGTAAAAGGTATTGGTGAGAAAACCGCCCAGCGTATTATTGTGGACTTGCGAGGCAAGGTTACCAAAGGCAACAGCGGTATACCCGGCAGCCTGCTTACAGGATTGCACAAAGAGCGTGATGAGGCCATTACTGCGCTTATATCGCTTGGCTTTAATAAAGCGGCTGTGGAAAAAGCTATTGATGGAATTATCCGCAAGCAGGGCGATACCCTTACGACGGTTGAGCAACTGATTAAAGAAGGTTTGAAGGTATTGTAGCTTGTAGCAAAAATCCCCGGACTGTTTAGGGAGCGGGGATTTTTGTTGGGCAACTATATTTCTACAAACTTTACTTTTTAGGGACTGTGGGAGGCTCTGGTTTTACGATGTAGTTAACACCACCGTCGCCACCATCGCCGCTGTTAAAGTTTTGGCCGCTGGTTTCGCCACTTTGGTTGTATTTGCCACAGTCGGTTTCTATGGTCATTTCTCCTTTAGGGCGCTCAAAATCACCTTTAGATATTTTTATTGATGGGTCGGCATATACCTTCTTCATAAACAAAGCCCAAATAGGTAGGGCCATACTAGCACCCTGCCCCAAGGCGGTAGTACGGAAGTGGGCTGCGCGGTCTTCGCAACCTACCCAAACACCCGATACAAGGTCGGGCGTAATGCCCATAAACCAACCATCAGAATTATTTTGTGTGGTGCCTGTTTTGCCTGCTACAGGGTATGGTATTTTATATATAGAACGCAAGCGCCCGCCAGTACCTTCTTCCACAACGCCTTTCATTAGTGATAGAATTAGGTAGGCTGTTTCCTCGCTCATGGCTTCATTCTTTTTAGGCTTAAACTCAGCTAATACATTGCCATATTTATCTTCAATACGGGTTATGTAAATAGGCTCTGTCCATGTGCCTTTGTTGGCAAATGTTGAGTTAGCGCCTACCATTTCAAACACTGATAAATCAGCTGTGCCCAAACATAGCGAAGGGTAATGTGGCAGGTAGCTGGATATACCCACTTTGCGGGCAAACTCAATAACCTTGCTTACACCAAACTTCATAATTAAAAAGGCCGATACCTTATTTACCGAATGAGCAAGGGCATCTTTCAGGGTCATCATTTGCCCCTCTTTATATTTGCTTGAGTTTGATGGTACCCAAACCTTATCTCCATCGGGTACACTAATGGTTACGTTAGGCGCCATGTAGCATGGCGAAAGGCCGCTTTGCATGGCAACACCATAAACAAAAGGCTTGAAGGTAGACCCCACCTGGCGCTTAGATACTTTTACGTGGTCGTACTTAAAGTAATAGTGGTTGATGCCACCCACCCAGGCACGCACGTAGCCAGTTTGCGGTTCCATAGCCATGAAGCCTGTTTGCAAAAACGATTTATGGTAGCGTATAGAATCCCAAGGGCTCATGGTTACGGTGCTATCGCCATTCCAAGTAAAAATCTTCATTTTTACCGGTTTTTTAAATGCACGTTCAATGTCTTTCTCATTAACGCCGGCACGTTTCATAGACCGGTAACGGTCGCTGCTAAGCATGGCAGAGCGCAGGATGACGTTGATTTGCTTATCATCCAAATCATCGTAAGGGGCATTTTTAAAGCCTTTCCAGTGGGCAAAGAAGTCTTTTTGCAGTTTCTTTAAATGCTCTTTTACTGCCTGTTCGGCATAGCTTTGCATTTTAGAGTTTACGGTGGTATAGATTTTTAAGCCGTCTTTGTAAAGGTTATACGTAGTGCCATCGGGCTTTTTATTCTCTTTACACCATTTCTCCAAATCATCGCGCAAGTACTCCCTAAAGTAAGGGGCCATGCCCGAGTTTTGGCTCTCTACCGAATACTTCAACACAATAGGTAATGTCTTCAGCGAATCGAACTGTGCCTGCGTTATATATTTATTACGCTTCATTTGATACAGCACCGTGTTGCGGCGTGTTAAAGAAGCATCGGGATGAATTTTAGGATTGTAACTGGTAGGCGCTTTAAGCATACCCACCAACATAGCGGCTTCCTGTATATTCAACGAATCGGGCGTTGTGCCGAAATATGTATTAGCAGCAGAGCGGATACCAAAGGCATTGCTGCTAAAGTCGACTGTATTAAAATAAAGGGCAATAATCTCTTCTTTGGTGTAGCTTTTCTCCAGTTTAACGGCAGTAATCCACTCTTTAACCTTACTAACTGCCAGTCCCGATTTAGATTTAGAGGCTATACTATCGCGTTGGTAAAGGTTTTTGGCCAACTGCTGGGTAATGGTACTGCCACCGCCGCCACCTTTATCGCCACTGATAACGGTGCGGAAAAGTACCCGCACAAGGGCTTCTAAGTCTACCCCCGAGTGCTCGAAAAAGCGTTCATCCTCTGTAGAAATAAGCGCGTTTACCAGGTTAGGCGATAGTTGCTCATACTTTACATTAGAGCGGTTTTCAATAAAATATTTACCCAGGAGTTTTTGGTCGGCGGTATACACCTCTGATGCTAAAACACTGCGGGGATTTTCCAGCTCCTCAAAACTGGGCAGGCGGCCAAAGGCGCCAAAATAAACTAATATGATAAGGAAGCCGAGAATGAAAAGCGGGGTAAAGCTGATGAGCCAAATCCACTTAATATACTTCCAATACGAAACCTTCTTTTTTTGTGCCGACATGTTTGGTTGGTTACAGCAAAGTTACGATTAACTTTGAAGCGGATTGAACGTAATAAGGAGCGCTTTGGTTTCTAAAAATAACATAGGTAAACACCTCATATTCATAGTTATACTGCTACTTGCCGGTTTGCTTTGCTTTGTATCGGGGCTATTACAGCCCAAAGAGCTTTTATTCACAATTTGCCTGTTGATTGTTTTATGGGTGTTGCGCAATACCCTAAATCGATATAAAAACCTGTTTACCAATATATTACTAAGCCTATTTGTAGTATGGGTATCAGCATCAACCATTGATTTAGGCTACCATTTATACCAAATATACAGCCCAAAGCCACCCGGTGAGCGTTTAGAAAGTGATGTGGAGACCATCTTTAAGTATCGGCCCAACCAGGTAATTTATGATAGTGCGCGCTACGGCGATTTGGCAGAAATGGGTAGGCTAACCGAAGAATATCCGCAGACACGGAAGATAGTTTGCCAGATTGATGAACTGGGCTACCGCAACCCGATAGGCCAAAAAAACAAAAAGAACAAGGTGCTGCTTATTGGCGACTCGTTTGGTTTTGGGGCTATGACCGATGGAGAAAACATTGCCGACTACCTGCGTAAAGACGGCATAGAAACCTACAACCTTAGCCTGCCCGGATATGGCCCATGGCAGGAGTTTTACACGCTAAGACAAGAGGTTGACAAGATTAACAAGGCCGATACATGCACTGTGGTGTGGCTGCTATTTACGGGTAACGACTTAGCCGGTCGGTTTGACAGTATAAATGTTGCAGACAGGAAAACAAACTGGCGCGACGATTTTTACATCTTCAGAAAGCAATCGCCATTGAGAACGTCGTTTTTAGAAATAGTAAACCCAAAAGCATTGGCAGATAAGAGGGTTGGTGTAGTAAGCTTCAAAAGAAATCAAGATACAGCACTTTATTACAAACCTTATTTACAACAAGCCTTATTAGATAGTAATGCTGTTGTAAAGCATAAAAACTATTCAAAAATTGTTGAAGTAATAAATAAAACCAAGCAATTAGTGGAGTCAAAAAAAATGAGGTTAATTATTACTACTATTGAGCCTAAAGAAACTTTTCTTGCCCCTGCTTTTGGCTATAAGTATAGTTTCCCCTCAGGCTTTTCTAAGGCTGTTGCTGCCTATTGCCAAGCAAAAAACATTGTTTTTAGTATGGGATCAATATACATTTGTTTTAGTATAAACGGCTTGTATTTAACAACTGATACACATTTAACAGCAGGTGGAAATGAAACAATAGCGTGGGATATAAAAACTGCCTCGCATTTTTACAACAAATTTTATAAAAATTAATGGACAGATATTTTAACGTACGCGTATACGGATTATTGGTAAAAGACGAGCACCTGCTAGTGTCTGACGAATATTGCAACGGCAATTACATGACCAAGCTACCCGGTGGCGGGCTTGAGTTTGGCGAGGGGGCGGCAGAATGTGTTATCCGCGAATTTATGGAAGAGACGGGGTTGAATGTACGCGTTGTACGCCACTTTTACACCACCGATTTTTTCGTCCTATCGCAGTTTAACAGCAAGGGTCAGCTTATAAGCATTTATTATGTGGTAGAAACAGACGATGATACATCGGCACTACCAACAGTAAAAGAACAGTATGAAAACCTGCCTGGTATTGAGGATGCGCAAAATCTGCGCTGGCACCCGCTGAACAGCTTAAAAGAAGAAGACCTGACTTTGCCTGTAGACAAGGTAGTAGCGCGAATGTTTGTTGAAGAGCTTTCAAAATGATTTATAGGGCAAAACCACGCTTATAATATGCATACATGTAAGGGGTATTATTCATAAATTGCAGTTTATATTCTTAATTTATATTATATGAAATCAATTAAAGCCTTAGTAACAGGCTTATTTATTATGGTAATGGCAGGAGCCTCATTCGGCCAAACGTATTCAAGGGTAAGCATACAAGTAAGCAATGCAGATGAACTGAATAAGTTGAACGCGCTGCCTATTGCTGCAGACCATGGTGTTTGGGTTAAAGGTCATTTTGAAACCGACCTGAACAGCGGAGAGATTCAAAAAGTGAAAGATGCAGGCTTAACCTGCGATATACTTATTGCTGATGTATCGGCCTACTACGCAAACCGAAACAATACCAAAAGCAAAGCCCCGCAAGGTGGCAACAGTACCCAAGCCAGCGGCTGTGGCGGGCCTATAGATGTGCCTGTGCCTACTGAGTTTGCATTGGGATCAATGGGTGGATATTTTACTTACGATGAGTTTATTGGCCACCTGGACAATATGGCTGCATTATACCCAAACCTGATAACGGTAAAAGCGCCTATAGGCAACTACCAAACAGCTGGTGGAAGGCCTATTTACTGGGTGAAACTATCAGACAACGTAAACCAGAGTGAAAGTACCGAGCCACAAGTACTTTATACTGCCATACACCACGCCCGCGAACCACTGGGTCTGTCTCAGCTTATATTCTACATGTATTTTTTACTTGAAAACTATGCAACCAACCCAGATGTGCAGGATGTGGTAAACAACAACGAGTTGTTTTTTGTGCCGGTGATAAACCCCGACGGGT
Source organism: Bacteroidota bacterium (assembly GCA_027483285.1). Lineage (GTDB taxonomy): Bacteria > Bacteroidota > Bacteroidia > CAMBQF01 > CAMBQF01 > CAMBQF01. The sequence goes on along the minus strand of JAIXUZ010000373.1, from coordinate 13,900 downwards.
ACGTATACAACCAAACTCAAAACCCTAATGGAGGCGGCATGTGGCGTAAAAACCGCCGCAACAACGGAGATGGAACTTTTGGTGTAGACCTTAACCGTAACTATGGTTATGAGTGGGGCGGCTTAGGAGCATCTGCCGTTACCAGTGATGAAACCTATCGCGGTACAGGTCCTTTTTCTGAGCCCGAAACACAGGCTATGCGCTTTTTTATTGAAGAGCATACATTTGTTACTGCGTTGAACTACCATACCTATTCTGACCTATTGCTATATCCATGGGGCTATACCGACATGTTGCAGTGTGCAGATCATGATGCTTTTATTGCTATATCAGCCGATATGGTTAGACGCAATGCACTTGCCAATATTCAAAGTTCAGACCTTTACCCTGCAGCAGGCGACTCTGACGACTGGGCATACGGGGATGTTACTAACAAACCTAAAGTATGGGCTATGACACCCGAACTAGGCACACAGGATGATGGTTTTTGGCCTGCTATAGACCGTATAATACCTGAGTGTAAAGAACAGGTAGACATGAACCTAAAACTGGCTTTAGTTGCGGGTAACTACGGGGTAGTATCTGACCAAACCCCCATTATATTAGGAGCTAACCAAACGGGCTATTTTAAATACTCGCTGCAACGTCTGGGTGTAGCTGACGGTAATTTCACAGTAACCATCATCCCGCTAAACAACATTCAAAGCGTTGGTGCTGCCCAAGTACTAACAGGCCTTACATTAGGCCAAACAGCTGTAGACTCTATCGCCTATACCCTACCTGGCAATTTATTAGACGGAGCGCAGGTTAGGTATGTTTTGGAAGTAAACAACGGTTTATACAGTAAGTATGATACCATTACTAAACTTTATGGTGCCGGTACTATAGCGTTTCAAAACACCGGTGCGCCGCTAACCGACTGGACTATTAGTAATGCATGGGGCTTGAGCACAACAACATTTTTTAGTGCCCCAAACTCGTTGGCTGACTCGCCAAATGGCAACTACAACAGCAATACCAGCCGCACCATGCGTAGCACCCAAAAGGTAGATTTAACAGATGCAACATCAGCATACCTTCGCTTTAAAGCCAAATGGGATATTGAAGCAGCTTATGACTATGCACAGGTTACAGCATCGCCCGACGGACAAAGCTGGACACCGCTATGTGGAAAATATACCCACGACGGCACCATAAACCAGGATTTTGAACAACCTATTTATGATGGCACAAAAGATGGCTGGGTTGATGAACAAATAGACCTGAGTATGTTTGCAGGCCAGCAGGTGTATATCCGTTTTGGATTATACTCTGACCAGGGAGTAAACGGCGATGGTATTTATATTGATGATGTAATTGTAGATAAGATAAAGGCAGAGACACAGGCTGTAAATGAATTTGCAGTAGATAAAATAAGCCTGTACCCTAACCCGGCAACTAACAAGTTGTTTTTAAACAGTGCTGTTACCCTAAACTATGTTATATATAATATTACAGGCCAACAGGTGCTAAGTGGTACTTACAACAACGGTATTGATATTGCGGCTTTAACTAGCGGTGTATACTTTATCCGCCTGAATGATAAGACAAACCAAACCGTAAAGCGGTTTATTAAAGAATAATCAGAGCGTGTAGCGTATAGAAAAAATCCCCGCCCTGTTTAGGGGGCGGGGATTTTTATTTATGTACCTAAGTGAGGGAGATTTTTAATAGATAATAACCCCGTCGGCGGTAAAAGTTAGGCGGGTTTCGGGCTCATTAATAGCGGCTATTTCTTTCTTGCTTTTACCGGCATCCTTTGCGTAATGCTTAAGCATATCAACACCTACTACTTCGGTATAGGCGTAGCCTTCCATTACTGCTGTTTTGCCACCGCTATCTTTAGGTACAAAAAAACCATAGTCTTTAAAACGCACCATCATGGTTTGGCCGTTGCCAAGGTCAACGTTCATCCAGCAACCTTTTACTTTGCAGGCTTCAATAATAGGTGCTTCCAACTTAACCCTTAACGAGTCTTTGCCTTTAATATCTTCTTTAAACTTAGCTACCGAAACGGCATTGTCGCGGGTAATTTTGGCGCCGTAGCTTTGCTCTGTTTGGCCTATGGCTACAAAAGCTACAAAGGCTGATAGTATTACTGAAAGGAATATATTTTTCATATCAATTAATTTTATACAAATTTAAACCAAAACGTTTAGCGATAGAGGGTTTACCGATATATTAAGTTCGCGGCCCAGCCTAACGGGCTCCCCATCAACATGGGCCAGTACGGTTGTTTGGGTAATCTTCATTTCGGCAGCTCGGTAAATTGTCATATACGGCGACTCTTCTATAGAGCCTGCCATTAGTAACGATGCCATTACAAATACAGCATAAAAGGGAAATGGTTTACAAACAGCAAGGTCGAGTATGCCGTCATCAATTTCGGCCTTGGGCGCTATGATGGCGTTGTTGCCCCACTGGTTGCTGTTACCGCAGATAACTACAAAGGCTTTAGTATCTATCACCTCGCCATTAACCTCTATTTTATACTCTTTAGGCTTGTACCTAAAATATTCCTGAAAAATAAGCCATATATAAGAGAATAAACCACGGGAGCCAAATAAGGCAAACTTCCAGGCTATAAAGGCATCGAAACCCATGCCAGTAGTGCTTAAAAAAGGTTCGCCATTAATAATTCCCGTATCAATACGTTTAACATTATACTCGTTTATGCGCTCTATGGCCTTTTTATGGTTCATTGGTAGCTTTAAGTAACGAGCCAACCCATTGCCCGAACCAGCAGGGATAACGGCAAGCGAAGTATTGGTGCCTATTAAAGATGAGCCAACCTCGTGAGCAGAACCATCGCCACCAACGGCTACAACTACATCAAAGCCTTCATCAGATGCTTCTTTGCTAAGCTCTGTAGCATGCTTTGGGCCTTCAGTATATACTATATCATAATCAAACTTGGTGTGGTTAAGGTATTTATCAATCTGGCCCTGTATTTTATTTTTACGGCCAATGCCGGAAATAGGGTTGATGATAAACCTTACCCGCTTTTTTTGTCCTTCTTCCAAAATCCTTTTAAATTATATCCGGGGTAAAAATACAAAGAGGCGCCTTATGGGCGCCTCTTTAATACTATATTGTATCAACAAATTATTGTTTGATACCAGTAGCAGTACAAGTATCAGTAGTACCGTTGTAAGTAGCCGAGTAGTTAATAGTTAACGTGTTACCGTTTAAGGTACCCTGACCAACAAAAGTAACAGCAGTGCCCTGGATAGTTAACGTTTGAGAAGGGATAGTAAGTGTAGTACCGCTAACTGTAGCATTCAATACGTTGTTAGAGAAATTACCTAAGTTAGTTAAGATGATAGTTACAGTGTTTTGAGAACCTGCAGCAATTGTCATACTGTAAGAGTATGTGCCAGAAGTACATGTTTCGTTAGTAGCATAAGTACCAAAGAAAGCTTCACGGTCGTAAGTACATGAACCGTTATCACAAGTAGCAGTAGCATCGTAGTTGTTAGCAGTGTTGTCAGTACAACCGCAGTAAGTACAAGAGCCATCATCATCAGTAGCATCAGCATCGTAGTTAGAAGCGGCAGGGTCAGTACAACCTTCTACTTTACCGCAAGAAGTCATAGATACTGTACCAAGAAATAGCGTAGAAGCAACCAATGTAGCGCCTACTAAGTTTTTGAAATTCAAGTTGAAAATTTTCATAGTATGTGATTATTAAGATGGTTTACAAGCGTGCAAAGATATACTTTAAACTTTTAATTGATAAAATTTGTTTTAAAAAAATGTGAGTTATGGAAAAAAGAATAATTTTGCATCATTCAGACAATAACTTGAAAACTATGAAAAAAATTGTAACCGTATTAGCAGTAGCAAGCATTGCCTTGTTTTACGCTTGTGGCCCTAGCGCCGAAGAAAAAGCTTTAAAAGAAAAAGCTAAAAACGACTCTATTGCAGCAGCAGAAGCCAAAGCAAAACTTGAGCAAGATTCTATTGCTAATGCAATGAAGCTGGTTGCTTACGAAGATTCTGTAAAACAGGTAACAGACTCATTAGCTGCCCTTGCTGCTAAAAAGCCAAATGCCCCAGTTAAAACCAAGGACCAAAAGAACATGGACGTTATTAAAGACTTAAAAGGTAACGACAAAACTCCGGCTGAAAAGAAAAAAGACGCTGAAAACATCAAGGTTATAAAAAACCTTAAAGGCGGCAACTAACAAGCCTTTTAGATACTTATTAAAAAGGGCGTGTTGAAAAAACACACCCTTTTTTTATGCAATGTGTTGTAGATATGAAATATATATCTAAATTTGCACCCGTTTTTATATTTTAACCTAACACAATTCAAAAAACACAAACAATGAAAAAAGCTCTTATTGCTGGTCTTCTTGGTTTATCAGTGCTTTTTGTAGCTTGCGGCCCTAAAGGCGAAGATGCTGACAAAAAGAAAGCTGATTCTATTCGCGTAGCTGATTCAATCGCTAAAGTTAAAGCTGACAGCGCTGCTGCTGCTGCTGCTGCTACTCCAGCTGTTGACACTACTAAAGTAGATTCTGCCAAAGTAGAAGCTCCTAAGGTAGAAGAGAAGAAAAAATAATTTCACAATTATTTATCTTCTTTGGCCAAAGAAAAAAAAGTCCGTTAACTGTAAGTTAGCGGACTTTTTATTTGGAGTAAATTGAAAAATTAAAACAGGTTATTGTCTTCGCCTAAAAATGGCGCAGCAGGCAAATTGTTGTTAGCGCCTGAAAAATTTACGGGAAAGGCCATCGTTTTTACCTTATGCCCATCGGCTACGATAGTATTAAAGGCCCCGGTTTCATTCAAAAAGCTATCTGTAGCTAAATCTTCTAAATCCCTTATTACGGTAATGCATACATCGGCCTTGTTGCCTAAAGCTTCCCATTCTGCTGCAGGCTTTTGGCTGAATACAGCTTCTAAATCATTCTTTAATGCATTAACCGTTGCAGCATCTTGTTTGGCAATAAGGTTTATCCATTCGGGTTTGTTAATGATAGCACAGAAGCCTGCCCAAAACTTAGGTTCTAAAGCACCCAGTGCTACATACTTTCCATCGGCACAGCAGTAAATGTTGTAATTAGCCAAGGCTCCGCCCAATTCTGTAATTGTTTGGCCCTGTGCCTGCTGGCTTGCAAACGGAAGCGCCAAAAGGGGCACCACAGCGTTAGCCATAGATACATCTATAAACTTGCCTATACCAGTCTTCTCACGCTCGTAGAGAGCAGCTGTGCAAGCCGCAAGGGCAATGTAGCTTCCGCCACCAACATCGGCCAGCTGAAAGCCCGGCATAACGGGTTTGCCGTTAGCATCTTTATTAAGCCCTAAAAGGCCAGAGGCTGCAAGGTAATTTAAATCGTGGCCGGCAAGTTGCGCATTGCTGTTGCTTTGCCCGTAGCCTGTTATTGATATGTAAATTAACCGTGGATTAATCTCCTTAAGTTTTTCATAGCCTAAGCCCATATTGGCCATTACACCGGGGCGGTATTGTTCAACCAACACATCGGCTGTTTTTATCAGGTCGATAAGGCGTTGCTTCTCTGTCCTTAAATCAACAGAAATACTGTACTTACCTGCGTTTAGTGCTAAGTAGTATGCCGATACCCCATTTATAAAAGGTGGGAATGTGCGTATATAATCAGGCGAATTTATATCTTCAATTTTGAGCACCTCTGCCCCCATCTCGGCCATAAACATGGTAGCTAACGGGCCGGGAAGAAGGCGGGTAAAATCTACTATACGTACACCGGTAAGAGGACCAACTGGCAATTGCCTTTTACCCCTACCCTGTTGCGTAACAGTATTAATTTCATACTTTTTAAATAGCTTGGCAAACGCCAGCATGTTCATTAGGTTACTAACCTTTACCTTGCCCTGCATTAAAGCATCCTGCGGATTGATAACGCCAGTTTCCAAACCTACATAGGTATCTCCATCTGTTTCTATTAAACAGTCGGCAGTACCATGTAAACCTTCAGCAACAGTACATTCACCAATAGCTATAGCAATAGTGTATTTACAGGCACCAGGTGCTGAGATATCGAAATGAAAGGTAAGTGTTACCCCATCGGCCTTTTCTGCTCTAAAGCGTGTTGTAACACTTTGGAATAGTTGGGCGGGGGTAACCGGTTCCATATTAGAACTTATGCGAATATTGGAAGGTTATGCTTGTAGGCGCTTCCATAATACCAGGCCTAAAAGAATACTCAGTATTAAATATGTTACGCACTATCAACCCTACAGAGTTGCTATGTTTAAGATCGAACACCAAACGAGCATCGAGAATAAGCTTGCCTTTGTTGTTTTTAGCCCTATAATCGGCTAAGCCAGGAATGAATGTATTAAACACAGGGTCTATCTTATTCATAAAGCTGTTGTAGGTACCAGTGGTGCCTATTTTAAAGCGGCCAATCTGGTATTCAAGGTCTAAGCGAACCGAGTGGTTCATACGGTAAGTAAGCATTTTGGTAATAACCAGCGAGTCGGGATTAACCAGTGCGCGCCATGCATTAGCCAGGTAGTTACCCACTTTACGCTGGGCGGTATCGCCTTGTAAATCGCCGGGGTAGTAGTAAGTATAGCCACCAAAAAAGCGGAACGATTGGTTTGCATTGATTAACCACTCACCATTGCCACTAACCTCAAAACCTGCAATGCGGCTACGCTCACGGTTAAGATTTTTAAAGCCGGGGGTATAGTATTCAATACCCGTACCCTCTTGTATTTGTGGATATAAATCGAACACAAACTCAGTCATTTGGCGGTACTCATTCCAAAACAGTGCAAAATCAAAATAGCCCTGGAATTTTTCGCCGGTAAACTGGCGTTTATAAGCAACCTCAGCATTCCAACCATATTCAGGCTTAATAGCAGGGTTTGCAAAAAATACAAGCGGGCCAATATTGCCTTTTACAAAACGCTCTACCACGCTTGGCGAACGGAAGCCCTGGCCCCACGATGCACGGATGTTGTTAAACTCGTTAAGGGCATAATTGGCACCAAAGCGGAATACAGGAATTGAAAAGTCGGGGATAAACACTGGAATGGTATCAAACCCTGCAATTTTTTGCGGTGGGCTAAACACATTGAGCTCGTAACGAACACCACCAACAACAGACAAGCGGTCCCATAGCTTTTTCTCAACCTGGGCATAAACACCACCATAATATGTCCTTGCGGTAGCATCGCCAATAACAGTGCTTTGTGTAAAGCCTATACTTCCTGCTACGCCGGTAGTAAATACCCATCCTTTAGTAGTACGTTTTTGAAACTGATATTCACCAAAGAACTGGTTGTTGTAATTATCAAAATTTTTGTTGCGCAACATTGTTACATTGTAGTAACGCATGCGCAGGGTATGTTTAATGTTTTTAGGAGTAATGTAAGTAATATTTGGGTCAATATTGATATTATAATACTGCTCATTTGATGTTACACCCGGATATGGTTTGTAAGCGCCACCATCAGCATTCTCCCAAAATATCATACGGTCATACTGATTGTACATAATATTAGCATTTACGCCCCATATTAGGCCGGGTATTTTGCTGTGTACACGTACTTTACCATTAAGGCGGAACTGCTGGTTATCATTACTTTGCATGTAGCTGTTAAACTGGTTAAAATTACCCCCAACAACAAGATCTACATTTTTAATTTTGCGTTTATGGTTAAAGAACCCACCTACAAAGTTTGGGCTTTGGCTGCGCTGCCACCAACGCAACTCCTCGCGCTGTGGGTTCATATAAACGCCACTAAAAACCTGCACTTTAGTTTCTGGCACAGTGTCCATAGGCCATGCGGTACGAACGTTTATAACACCGTTTAGGGCGGCTGAACCATATAATACAGATGCTGCACCTTTAACAACCTCTACCTGCTCGGCATTTTCTAAGGGCACAAAGTTCCAGTTAAGGTCACCCCAATCGCCACGAACAAGCGGCATATTATCTACCAACAACATAACACGGCTACCTACACCGTAAGAATATCCGCTACCGCCGCGTATGTTAGCCTGCCCATCGATAACCGTTACACCGGGTGTGCGGGCAACTACATCGCTAAGGCTTTGTACAGCGTTATTTTTTATGATGTAATCTTTAACAACATCAATAGATATTGTTTCTTCATTTATACGCTTGTCGTACTGCCCACCCGTTACTACAACAGTGCCAAGGTTTTTGGTTTGCTTGCTGTATAATACATCAAGCTGAATATTTTCGCCGGCGGATACAGTAACAACTTTAGTGTAGGTTTGATAGCCCAACTGTTTTACAGTAACAGTATAGGTACCCGGTTTAACATTAAGCTTATAGTTGCCCGATACATCAGTAAAAGCAGCTATTTGTGCATTGGCTGCAACAGTAGCAAACATTACAGGTTGTGTAGTTACACTATCAGTAACTGTGCCCGATATAGTTTGTGCAGATATGTTGGTTGCCAATAAGGCAAGCAAGGCGGCTATGGAAAATTTATAGAGTTTAATCATACTCTTTGCTAAAACTTGGCGAAATTAGGAATAAACAGGCTATTTGCACCCATATTTTTTTAACATATTTGTTGGTTAAAAAAAAGATACACCTTGAGTTTCCAAGGTTTCCATTGATACTAATAGTTACAAAAGAAAAACAAAAAGACAGTTTCCAAAAAACAGGTTAGTTACTTTTACAATACATAAACAATAGACGTATTATGATAAATATTATTGTATAATTTACCCTAAAAATAACGCGTAACCCTTTTAACGTAATTGCGTTAATAACTCTCATAACCTTAACCCTCATCCCATAAAGCGTAGCGCTAACTTTACCTGATTAATTTACGGTAACTACATGGATAAGCTAAAGCTTGTTATTATACAGGTGGTGGCGTTAATGGGAATAGTATGTTCTATACCACTGCACGCGCAACAAACCGCCGCTTACACTGAGCCTGAAGGACTATACCACGATGGTATAGAACTTTATAACCACCAGAAATTTGGTGCCGCCCAGCAAAAGTTCAACGAATTTATAAAGCAATCGAAACCGACGCTGCTAGCGGCAGACGCACAGTTTTATGCCGCTTTGTGCGCGCTTGAGCTACAAAACAAAGACGGAGAGTACCTATTGCTTTCCTACCTTGATAAATACCCCGGCAACAACCGCCAAAACCAGGCTAATTTTGAGCTGGGCAAGTATTACTACGGCGGTAAAAACTACAAAAAGGCCATACCGTATTTTGAAAAAGTAGAAGTAAACTCACTTACCGAAGAGCAGGAAGATGAGTACCGCTACAAGCTGGGCTATAGCTATTTCTCTAAAGAAGACTACAGCAAGGCGCTCAATATGTTTGATGCGCTTACTAAAAAACAATCGGCCTACACCAACACGGCAATATACTATACAGCACATATATATTATATACAGAAAAAGTATGATACGTCGCTGAACGGGTTTTTAAAACTACAAACCGACCCATCGTTTAAAGCTATAGTGCCTTACTATATAAGCCAGCTGTATTACCTGCAAGGCAAATATGATAAGGTGATAGAATACTCGCCGAGCCTGTTAGACTCTGCAAACACCAAGCGTGGGCCTGAGATTGCGAGGATAATTGGTGAATCGTATTATCGTACCGGCAAGTACAGCGAAGCCATACCCTACCTGGAGAAGTACAGGGATAAGAGCGGCAAGAGCGATAGGTTTGATGCTTACCAGCTGGGCTATGCCTACTACAAAAGCAGCAACTACACTAAAGCTGTTGATGAGTTTAAAGAAGCTGTAAGCGATGAAGACTCATTAAGCCAAAATGCCCACTACCACTTAGGGGCCAGCTATTTACAGCTTGGGAATAAGCCCATGGCAAGGGACGAGTTTGGTGCTGCCTCGCGCACGTCATTTGACACTAAGATTGAAGAAGATGCCTTGTTCAACTTTGCCAAACTATCGTACGAACTGGCGATGAATCCTTATGGCGATGCGATAGACGCCTTTGAGTTGTATATTAAGAAATACCCAAAATCGGACCGTAAGGATGAAGCCTATGGCTACCTTGTGAGTGTATACCTTACTACGAAGAACTACAACAAGGCATTAGAATCGCTGGACAAGATAAAGGTGAAAGACCTGAAGATGAAAGAGGCTTACCAGAAGATAGCCTTCTTCCGCGGGGTGGAGTTGTTTAACGACCAAAAGTATACTGAGGCTATATCATTCTTTGATAAGTCGGCCGGATCGAACTTTAACAAGACCTACTTTGCATTGGCTAAATACTGGAAAGGCGAAGCCCAGTACCGGATGAATGACTATGCAATATCTATTATAAGCTTTGATGAGTTTCAGGAAGCGCCGGGATCTGCAGGGTTGCCGGAGTTTAACAAGGCCAACTGCAATCTTGGCTACGGCTATTATAAACTAAAGGAATATACTAAGTCGGCCAGTGCGTTCCGCAAGTATGTAAAAGACGCGCCATCATCAGAAAATAAGCTTATTAGCGATGCCTTGCTACGCATTGGCGACAGCTACTTCATCAACAAAGAATACCTGTTGGCAGCTGATTTTTATGGACAGGCATCGGATAAAAAAGCGGGTGGCTCGGACTATGCATTATTCCAAAAGGCCATAGTATCGGGCTTGGGCGGAGATAATAAAACCAAGGTAGAGACGCTTAAAAAGCTGATAACACAGTTCCCGAAATCGCAGTATTTGGATGATTCTAAGTATGAAGCAGGCCAGGCGTATGAGTTTTTGAACGACAATACCCAGGCTATGGTGTATTACCAGCAGGTGCTTACCGACCACGCCAACAGCGAACTGGGCAAAAATGCCAAGCTGAAAATTGCCCTGTTGCATTATGCCAACAACGACGACCAAACGGCGCTGAAGATGTTTAAGGAGATAGTAGAGAAATACCCTAATACCGATGTGGCTTCTACTGCCCTAACGCATATTAAGGATATAGCCATAGAAAACAACGATATAACGATATACACCAACCTGATTGGCTCGTTGCCACAAGGGGCCGATGTGGCCGATTTGGACTCATCGACCTACGAGGCGGCTTTCCGTGCATACTCTAAAAGCGAATGCGACAAAGCTATACCTGCCTTTAAAACCTATGTAGATAAGTACCCTAGCGGTATATTCATTCTACAGGCTCACTACTACCGTGCCGAGTGTGAGTTTGACAAGGGCAATATTGTTAATGCACTTCCTGATTACAACTATGTTATACTTAAACCCACAAGCAGGTATACTGAAAAATCGTTGTTAAGAGCGGGGTACATCAACTACAAGAAAAACAACTTTACCGATGCCCTGGCCGATTACGAGCAACTGGAGAACGTGAGCGAGAAGCCCGAGTACCTTGTGGATGCACGCGCAGGCCAAATGTATTGCCACTACCAGCTTAAACAATACCAGCAGTGTATTGACGCGGCTAATAAGGTAACAGGATCGGAAAAGGCGTTGCCGCAGCTTATTGTTGAGGCCCAGATTTACATAGGCCGCTGCGCAATGGCCATGGGCGATTTATTAACCGCTAAAACGGAGTTTAAAAGGGTAGCCAAATCAGAGAAGAGCGCTTTTGGTGCCGAGGCTAAATACAACCTGGTAGAGATTTCTTTTAAAGAGAATGACTATAAGGCAGTTGATAAACTGGCCACAGAACTATCGAGCGAGTTTAGCAGTTACGGTTACTGGGTGGCCAAAGGTTTTGTTGTATGGGCCGATAGCTACTATGCCCAAGGCAATGTTTATCAGGCAAAGCTTACACTGCAAAGTATATTGGATAATTATAAAGGTAATGACGATGTGCGCGATGCTGCCCAAACGAAGCTTAATAAAATCATCCAGGAAGAGAATAAACCGAAGCTGGCACCACCCGATGAGCCTGACGAGATTGATATAGGTACCGGCGGAGCAGACAGCAAACCAAACGTTGAACCCCAACCAGAAAACTAATGAGCAAGAAGATAATAATAGCGATAGCTTGTTTTGCAGCGGTTTTAAACGTTGCGGCACAACCCGGCAAAGGGGGAGTTAACGGAGATGTGATTGTAGACAGTCCGTACAGCCCTGAACTGGCACCGGCCAACAAATATTACGAGAACCCCAAGGTTACTGATAGTGTGCCTAAACAACCGGTACTTAACTATACCACCGTGCAAAGCCAGTTTAAAACAGGGTTTGAACTGGACCCTATTAAGGCTGCTACAATTAAAGACGGCGGCCGCGAAAAGCTATACCGTGCGCATGCTAAGGTTGGCTTTGGCAACTATACTACCCCTTATGGTGAGCTTTGGGTAAACAGCCTGCGCTCTAAGACCATGAGCCTGGGCATGCACTACAAGCACTTATCATCAACCGGAAAGATAAAAGACCGTGGGCCTGCGGGTTATAGCACCAACGAGGTATCGTTGTATGGTAAAAGCTTTGTGGGCAAGCATACACTTGCAGGCGACTTATACTACAACCGCAATGCCCGCCACTATTATGGGTTTAACCCAAGCGAATTTAACCTTAGCAAGGATGATGTGCTGCAATACTTTAACCATATTGGGGTAAACCTGAGCGCGGAGAGCAATTACGTAGCCGACTCGAGCAGGATACACCACAAGATAGATATGCGCTATTACTACCTGGCCGACCGTTTTAAAAGCACTGAGAACTATTTTAGCATTGGTGGCAAGGCCTGGTTTAACAACAACAACCTGAGTTATGGTGGCGCGGGCTACTTCGACTATATCCGCAATATAAACGCCATACCCGATACCATAAATACCTACCTGGTTACCTTAAAACCTTTCTTTAGGGCACAGGGGGATAAATACATGGTGCGTGCCGGTGTTAATGCCTTTTTAAGTTTACAGGATACTAACACCCGTTTTTACTTCCACCCTACTATAGAGGCCAGCTTTAATTTATACGAAGACTATGTGATAGTATTTGCGGGCATTAACGGTGAGCTTAAGCGGAACACCTACCTGGGCTTAACGCAACAGAATATGTTCCTGAACACCAATGCATCTATACAAAACAGTAACCATAAGCTACAACTGAATGGTGGTTTTAAAGGGGCTTTGAGCAAGAACACATCGTTTAAAATTGATGTAAACCGCCAAATGGTAGACAACATGCCGCTATTTGTTAACGATACGGCTATTGGTCCACGGAACACGTTTTTTACTCTATATGATACCGTGCGGGTATTTAACGTAAACGGCGAACTGGCTTTTGCCAAGGGCGATAAGTTTACCCTGGCTGCCCGTGGCGAATTTTACAGCTACAAGCCTAAGCACGAAGAAAAAGCATGGCATATGCCTAACTTCCGCGTGTCGCTTAATGGGCGTTATAATATAGCCAACAAGCTATTGCTTAAGGCCGATGTGTATGTAATGGGTACCCGCTTTGCACGTGTTTTTGCTACAGACAGCCTTGGCTTGCCAATAGCCAACACGTTTAAAGCGTTAGAGCTTAAGCCTTATGTTGATGCTAACCTGGGTATTGAATACCGCTACAACAAGGTGCTTTCTGCCTTTTTAAATGTGAACAATATTGCGGCCCGCAGGTACGAGCGTTACTATGGTTTCCCATCGCAGCGGATTAACTTTATACTGGGGATAGCTTATAGCTTATAGTTGCCGTTTCTCAGTTGCCAGACAGTAGTCGGATAAAAGGATAAAGAAAAAGTCCCGCCATTTGGTGGGACTTTTTTTATTGGGATTGATTAGTAAGATGCCTTTTAGTTGCGGGGCAACACCGTGCGTTGCTCTATGCGTTTTTCATAGTCTATGCCCTGGAAAATGCGTTGCACATAAATGCCCGGGGTGTGTATCTGTGCAGGGTCAAGTTCGCCGGCGGGTATCAGGTGCTCTACCTCGGCAATGGTAATT
>JAIXUZ010000165.1 GCA_027483285.1 Bacteroidota bacterium | reverse complement strand
TTGTTACAGCCCCTTGATGGTACTGGGGGTGTAGTATGCTTATACTCGCCCATGTGCTTACCGTTGTTGCGGTGTTGCTTATGGTGGCCATGCCTTTTGCCTCTGTCGTTAAAAGCTGTAGGGCGTGGTTTTGCGTTCATATTTTTATCGCTTGCGGCTGGTTTAACAGCACCTTTATTTAGCAACGATTTGTTTGTTTTGCCTGTTTTGCTGCGGTTAGCTATATGTTTGCCTCCCGGTGCTTGTTTGCCTCCGTTTGCAGGTACTACGTATGTATGTTGCCCGTCTTTACCATCGTGTGCCGATGCCTTTTTTACCGGGGCTTGTTGTGCTTGTGCGTTTAAATAACCAAATACAGCTATTATAAACGCTAATGCTACTTTTTTCATGTTCCTGAATTTTAGCTTTCTTGTTAAAGGATATTTCAAATGGCGTGCCAAAGTTTTTTTAGTTGCCGGTAGTCAGTTGCCTGTTGCCAGTATTAGCCACTGAAAAGCAAGCAAAAAAATGCTCTTAAACAAGGGAAATTGCCCATTGCATTCATTTTCCTATTTTAGCCCTTTATCTCCAACACAATGAGCAAATACATACTGGCGTTAGACCAAGGCACAACCTCTTCGCGTTCTATTATTTTTGATGCTAAAGGCCACATAGTTGCCATGGCGCAAAAAGAGTTTAACCAACACTTTCCTAACAATGGCTGGGTAGAGCATAGTGCCGATGAAATATGGAAAAGCCAGTTGCAAACGGCTTACGAGGCATTGGTAAATGGTGGTATTAAAGCTAACGAGATTGCCGCCATAGGCATTACCAACCAGCGAGAAACCACCGTAGTGTGGAATAAAAACACAGGCAAAGCGGTGTACAATGCCATTGTGTGGCAGGATAAACGCACATCGGCCTATTGCCAGGAATTGAAAGGCCGAGGCTTAGAAGAGTATGTAAAAGACAATACCGGTTTGGTTATCGACTCGTACTTCTCGGGCACCAAGCTAAATTGGATACTGGAAAATGTAGAGGGTGCAAGGGAGCAGGCGGAGGCAGGCGAGTTGGTTTTTGGCACTATTGATACCTGGCTGATATGGAATTTAACGGGCGGAAAGGTACATGCTACCGACTATTCTAACGCGTCGCGTACCATGTTGTACAACATAAAAAGCCTACAGTGGGATGATAAAATGCTGGCTGAAATGAACGTGCCTAAAGGAATGTTGCCTGAGGTAAAAGACAGCAGCGGCGACTTTGGCAAAACCGATGCCCATTTATTCAGCGGAATTGAAATACCCATTTGCGGCGTTGCCGGCGACCAGCAGGCGGCGCTTTTCGGGCAGGCCTGCTTTGAAAGCGGCACAGCCAAAAATACCTACGGTACAGGTTGCTTTATGCTGATGAACACAGGCACCACGCCCGTACGTTCTAAAAACGGTTTATTAACCACCATTGCATGGGGCTTAAACGGTACGGTTGAGTATGCCTTAGAAGGCAGCGTATTTGTTGCCGGCGCGGCTATACAGTGGCTACGCGATGGTTTGAAAATAGTAGACAGCGCTCCCGATAGCGAATATTTTGCAATTAAGGTTGACGATACATCGGGCGTATATGTAGTGCCTGCATTTGTAGGCCTTGGGGCGCCCTATTGGGATATGGAAGCCCGTGGCGCCATGTTTGGCCTTACCCGTGGTACCAACAAATCGCACATTATACGCGCTACATTGGAGAGCTTAGCCTATCAAACTAAAGACGTTTTAGTGGCCATGGAGAGCGATTCGGGCATCAGCCTAAAAACCCTTGGGGTAGATGGTGGCGCGTGCGCTAACAACATGCTAATGCAGTTTCAGGCCGATATATTAGGCACCAATGTGCAACGCCCTGCCGTAATTGAAACAACAGCCCTGGGTGCCGCCTATTTAGCAGGTTTGTTTGTAGGTCTTTACAAGAAAGAAGATATTGCCAATAACCGCATGGTAGATAAAACCTTTAACCCAAACATGGAAGAGGCTACCCGCGCCAAGCTTTACAAAGGCTGGAAAAAAGCGGTAGAATGTACGTTGGCGTTTAAGGAGGATTAATTTTTTTATATATCTTTGGTTTATGGGCTCTATTTATAACAGGTATTGCAACTGGATAAACAAAAATGAAACAGCAATTTTATGGGGGTTGATTGTTCTAAATTTTGTTTTATTTATTTTTACCCGATATGTGAATTATTCATCTGCCCTTTTACCTGGATTTACACGCGATACATTAGAATATTATGCTCCTGTTATTCAACTTAACAATGGCGATTTGCCTTTGTTTGAAACACGCACAGCAGGTTACCCGCTATTTCTTTACTTTTTAGGGTTATTTGATCTAAGCAACCGCTCCATTTTTATTGTTCAATCTGTATTAACCCTATTAGCATTTTCTTTCCTTATATCGCGGCTTAGAAACCAACCATTGCTTTGTATTGTATTAATTTTTCTCTGTAATTCCGGAGTCTTTATAGACTATGAAACATACGTAATGCCTATGAGTGTTTTTGCCTCGTGTATTATATTCAGCCTGGCCATAATTTATGGTATTATCACTGATAAAAACAGCGGTATAGGGTCCTTAACCGGTTTTGCTGTGTTGTCTTTTTTTATTGTGCTTTTGCGCCCACAGGGTTTATTTATTGTTCCGGTTTTGATTTTGCTTTTTTGGGTTGTTTTTTTTAAGAAAAGGGAAAGGCGTAAAGCATATTTATTTGCCTTAATAAATTTTACACTGTATTTTTTTGTTGCCCTTTATAACCAATCAACTACCGGTAGTTTTACTGTTTTACCTAGTAAATTTGGACTTATTACGAAAGCGGGGACTAATATTTTTAATCTGTCTTATCCTGAAAATACAGACCCAAAAGTGGCTACTATTGTAGATCAAATTAATACCAGCTTTACTCCTGAACAAAAAAATATTATTAATAACTCTTGGGATTACACTTCTTTAAAGACCGTTTTTACCAATAAAAATTATGATTTGTGCTGGAATTTTTATTCGGTTGCGGACACAAATCCTCAAGAGCTAAAAAAAGTGCTTGACTACTCCACTTCGGGCTCGGTTAAAATGCGGGTTAAAATTGCTTATTATACAGCTATACATTATTTTAACGCTGGTTGCAACTACAGCCTTTTCTTTGCTAATAGCTTTAATAACAGAAGTCAAATTTTATGCAATTCATCTGAATTTAAAAATCAGGGGGGTAAATACGAATCTGCTATTTTTGCCAAAGAATATGCTGTTTTAACAGACACTACAGTTTCTGCAAATATTAAAGACGCGGCTTGCATATACTTTAAAGAAACTTTTAAAAACCGCTCTTCTTCTATACTATTCAAACTTGCTTATGTTTGGGACTTTGCCTCAAACCGTATACTTTTTTCATATTTCTGGTTGGTATTGTTTTTTATATCTATCTGCATCTGGTTTTATACCGCTATAATTAAGCAAGGATTTACAAAAAAAAGCGACCTGTTATTTAGTACAATAGCCGCTATGTATTTATTTGGAAATGTTGCTGTACTTTGCTTTTCTATATTTCCTACACACTGGTATATTTTTTCTTTATCAGAATGCTTATATCTGTTTATCTTTGTTACACTTTCATCTTTGATTCATGATAAATACGGAAATAAAAGTGAGCGAAATCGAGCTCAGTATAATAATGCCCTGCCTTAACGAAGCGGAAACAATTGGAACCTGTATAAAAAAGGCTTTAGAGTATATTAAAAGCTCTGGTATTAATGCTGAAATTGTAATTGGCGACAATGGAAGCACAGATGGCTCTCAGGAGATTTCCAAAAACTTGGGTGCGCGTGTTGTAGATATACCTATTAAAGGCTACGGAGCTGCTCTTATGGGCGCTATTAATGCCTCAAGGGGCATATACATTATAATGGGCGACTCTGATGACAGCTATGATTTTTTAACGCTGCAGCCATTTGTAGACAAGCTGCGAGAGGGTAACGATTTAGTTATGGGCAATCGTTTTAAGGGTGGAATTCAAAAAGGCGCAATGCCCTTTTTACACCGCTACTTGGGCAACCCTGTTTTATCGTTTATCGGGCGTTTGTTTTTTAACATTGCCGCTAAAGATTTTCATTGCGGTTTAAGGGCTTTTAATAAGCAGAGCATTCTATCTTTAAACTTGATTACTACAGGTATGGAGTTTGCATCAGAAATGGTGGTAAAGTCAGCCTTATTTAAACTAAAAATCGTGGAGGTTCCCACAACGTTGGCTCCGGATGGACGCAGCCGGCCACCGCATTTGCGCACTTGGCGAGACGGCTGGAGGCATCTAAGATTTTTATTGCTTTATAGTCCTAAATGGCTTTTCTTGATTCCGGGAGTGACATTTTTTTTGTTTTCTGTTGTGTTTTTTATCATTACCTCTTTTACTGCTATTTCTTTGGCGGGAATCAAATTTGATATTCACACCCTTACCTACCTCGGTTCAATGATTATAATCAGTTACCAGCTTATCTTGTTTTATATGTTTAGTAAAACCTATTGTATAAATCAAGGGTTGCTACCTGCTAGTTTTTCTAGCCGCTTTTTGAATATTTTTTCTTTAGAGGCGTCTATTATTGTCGGTTTTATTTTATTTCTTGGGGGGGTATTGTTGGGGGTTTATTTATTCTCCTTTTGGGCAGGTAAAAACTTTGGCTCTATTGTAGACTTACGTGCCACATTCCGAATTCTTATACCATCCATCGTTCTGCTTATAACTGGAATACAAACTATTTTTTCGGGCTTTATGTTATCTACGCTAGGTATAATAACGAATAACCGCAGAAATTGATTCCCTAATTCTTCATTAGCGCGTATTGCAGCAGGTTCGCCCCCATTTTAAGGGCTTTTTGGCGTGCAGCATCGCTGTCTTTATGCACCTCAAAATCTTCCCAGCCATCGCCAAGGTCAGTTTCAAAACTGTAAAAGACTACTAAGCGGCCTTCCCATATCAAACCATAGCCCTGAGCGGGTTTATCGTCATGCTCATGTATTTTAGGTAAGCCTGTGGCAAAATCAAATTTTTGGTGGTAAATGGGGTGGGCAAAAGGCAGCTCTACCAAATCAAGCTCAGGAAAAACCTTCTTCAACTGCGGGCGGATGAATTTATCCATCCCGTAGTTATCATCAATATGTAAAAAACCGCCGCCAATAAGGTAGTTGCGAAGGTTTTTGGCTTCCTGGTCGTTAAACACTACGTTGCCGTGGCCTGTCATGTGCACAAAGGGGTAGTTAAACAAATCGGCGCTGCCTGCGTCTACCGTAGCGGGCTCTGGGTTTATGCTTGTGCCCAGGTTATTGTTGGCAAACTCTATCAGGTTGGGTAACGATGTTGGGTTGGCATACCAATCGCCGCCGCCTGCGTATTTAAGCAGGGCTATTTGGTAGGTATAGGGCGGTTTTGGCGTAAATGATGCCAGGGCCACAAACAAGGTTAACAGTACAATTACTCTCTTCATTTCAACACTACTGGTTTACAAAATTAAACACCGAAGCTACAAAAATACCAGCGGTTTCGGTCCGCAGGCGTGTTTCGCCCAGCGTAATGGGTTCAAAACCGGCCTTAATGGCCTGTTCAACCTCTGCGGGGGTAAAGTCGCCCTCTGGGCCTATTAAAACGAGTATATCTGTACCCGGGGTTACAATATCTTTCAGTTCTTTTTTATCACCATCATCGCACCAGGCAATGTATTTACGCTGTGGAAGGGTAGGGGAGTTTATAAATTTAGCAAAGGGCGTTAGCGGTTCAAACACCGGCATCCACGCCTTTAGCGATTGTTTAGCTGCCGATACAATCACCTTCTCCAACCTGTCTTCGCGTATCTGGCGGCGTTCAGATCGGTCGCAAACTAAGGGGGTAATACTGGCTATTCCTGTTTCGGTAGCTTTCTCCAGAAAAAACTCAAAACGCTCTATGCTTTTGGTTGGCGCCATGGCAATATGCAGGTTGGCATTAGGTGCTGTTTGTTCTTGTTTTGAGGTAATTAATAATCCTGCTTTTTTGCCTGTTGTGCCCGTTATCTCGGCATCGTAAAAAGCGCCCTTACCATCGCTAAGCCTAATGGAATCGCCCACTTTAAGGCGCAGCACCTTAAGCGCGTGGTGACTTTCTTCTTCGTTTAACTCGGCGGTGGTGCCGTTAATATGAGGTTCGTAAAACAGATGCATAGTGTTTTAACCGCGGCTTTTCAATATTTTTGTTGATACTGTATTCATTCTGTCGTATATGAAAAAGCTATTGTTGTTGGTTTTATTAGTGGTTTGCAGCTTAGGTAACCTTAGCGCGCAATCAACCTATTGCAAAAATCAAAACCCTAATCACGGAGTGCAGGCCTCTGTTAACGACACCCGCAGCGATAGTATTGACCTTGTAAAAACCACCATTAGCCTTACCATTACCGACTTTGCCAACCAGCAAATAAGCGGTAACGCAGCAATAGTATTTAAAGCAAAGGTAAACGGAATTAATGTTCTGCGCCTAGATTTGCTCGCACTTACTACCGACTCTGTAAAGATAAACGGCCAGGCTCTTGTTTTTAACCATACAGCCGAGATAATAAGAATTAACCTGCCCACAACCTACAACACCAACCAAGGCGATACTGTTACTGTTTACTACCACGGTGCGCCTGTTACCGACGCTTCTGGCTACGGTGGCTTCGATTTTTCGGGCCAGTATGCCTACTCCATCGGTGTGGGCTTTGAGGCTATTCCCCACAATTTTGGCCGTTGCTGGTATCCTTGTTTCGATAATTTTGTAGAGCGTTGTTTGTTTGATTTCTACATTACCACCTCAACCGCCAACAGCGGCATTTGCAACGGTACACTGCAAAATGTTACCGACAATGGCAACGGCACCCGTACCTTCTTTTGGTCGCTGGCAAATGAAATACCCAGCTACCTGTCGTGCGTTGCTGTTGCTCCGTATGCTGCTGTGCAAAACAGCTTTCCCACCATTGCGGGCGGAGAAATTCCGGTACTAATGCACTGCCTTGCTGCAGATACCACCAAACTTAAAAACTCTTTTACCAATTTAGATGTTGCTTTTTCAACCTTTGAAGACCGCTTTGGCCCTTACCGCTGGGAGCGTGTAGGCTATGTGCTTGTGCCTTTTCAGGCGGGCGCTATGGAGCATGCCACCTGCATATCGTACCCCACCTTTTTAGTAAACGGGCAAACAACCTACGAAAGCACAATGGCACACGAGTTGGCACATATGTGGTTTGGTAATTTGGTTACTTGCGACAAGGCTGAAGAGATGTACCTGAACGAGGGGTTTGCAGATTATTGTCAATATGTTTTTTATGAGGGGTTGATTGGCTACAACCGCTACATTGGCGAGATACGCAATAACCACCGGAAAGTACTGAACTTTACCCGAGCCGCCGATGGTGATTATTACGCCATTGCTAACGTTCCGCAGGCGGTTACGTATGGCTCTACTACCTATGAGAAAGGGGCCGACGTTGTACACACCCTGCGCAGCTACATGGGCGACAGCCTGTTTTTTGGCGGGTTAAAATACTACCTGGAAAACAACCTGTACTACGATGTAAACTCAGACACCCTGCAACGCGATTTGCAAGATTTTTCGGGCCTTAACCTTAACGACTTTTTTACCGATTGGGTTCACCAGCCGGGCTTTCCACAGTTTGCGGTAGACTCTTTTACAGTTGCCCCGGGAGGGCCAAGCTATACTGTTACAGCCTACATACGCCAAAAGCTACACCACGCAAATACGTTTGCCAACAATGTTCCGTTTACCATCACCTTCCGCGGGGCGGACTGGGAAACCAACACCCAAAACGCTTTGGTATCGGGCGAGTTTACTACCCTTACGTTTACCGTTCCGTTTATACCGGTAATGGCCAACCTAAATACCGACGACCGTATTAGCCACGCTGTTACTACCGAGTCGAAGGTGTTAAAAACCACCGGCAACGTGTCGTTGGCTAACGGTTTTGTATCGATAAACCCTACCACCATTACCGACTCTGTTTTTGTGTATGTGGAGCATAACTGGGTGGCTGCTGATTATAATGTGGAGAATACTGATAATGTGATTGTATCGCCCGACCGTTTTTGGAAAATAAGCGGTATTGCCCCGCCCAACTTTGCTGCCAAAGCCACCTTTAGCTACAACGGCCGCACCACCAGCGCTACTACCGGCTGGTTAGACCACGGCCTTATTACCGGCACCGAAGACAGCCTGGT
>JAIXUZ010000138.1 GCA_027483285.1 Bacteroidota bacterium | reverse complement strand
GATGTAGCCTTTGTAATATCAGAAGAAGACACGTTGTTCTATAACCAGATTAAGGGCAAGAAGATAGTGGGCCTGTTTGCCGATAATAAGCTGCGTAAGATTAACGTTTTTGGCAACGGCCAAACAATATACTACCCCAAAGACGATGATGCCTATACGGGCGTAAACCGCGCCGACTGTACTGATATGGTTATTTATACCAAAGAGAATAAGGTAGAACGTATTACATTCATCACCAAACCGGTAGCTACACTCTACCCCATGAACGAGCTGCCACCCAAAGAACTGCTGCTAAAAGACTTTAACTGGCGCATTAAAGAACGCCCCCTGAAACGGGAAGATATTTTTGTGGAGTAACCTGTAACCCTTCCGGCGGCATTAAAACAACTCATTTTTGCGTATAAGCCCTTTGGCTCCCCCTGCTCCCGAAACATCGGGAGGGGGAGTATTCCTAATGACACTTCGGTCTGCACCGTAACCCCTTGGCAGGGGGAAAGCCATTTTGCTATGCTAACACCGAGCAGAATTGTGATGGTTTGCTATGGCCTGTAAGTGAGGAAGTGCATGAAGAAAGCAATGGTTTTTTAGTTGGTGGAATAAATGTTAGGATAAGGCAAAGGCAATAAAAAAGCCCCTGACATTGTCAGAGGCTTTTAATTTTATTCCCTGTCTCTCTTTAGGAGAGGGGGGGTAGGGGGTGAGGTCCTTAGAACTTCAATTGGTATTGAACCGCAAATGTACGTGGGGCTGCAATATCAAGCGGACGAAGGGTGTAAACGCGGTTCATGGCGTTGTTTACCACAAGCGATACGCGGCTGTGTTTAGCAATATCTAAACCTACACGGAAGTCAAGGATATAGTCGCCTTTGTTGTTTTTGGTACGGAAATCAACCAAACCATAATTTAAAAAGCTATCAAGGCCTTCAAAAATTTTGTCAATGTTTTTCATGTAACTGTTGAAACGGCAGCTTGCACCAAACATAACGCGTTTGTAAACAAACTCAAGGTCGGCCTTAACAAGGTGGTTAAAGCGGTATTTTAAAGTACCGTCTGTAGGGTCAGAGCTGGTAGAGCGGTACGAGTTGTTGATGCCGAATACAGGAACCGGTTTAAAGCCCGGGATAGAATCATCAGGGTTAAGAATTTTTGGGTCCATGTAGGTGTAGCCAATTAAAGCGTTTACCGTTACATTGCCAATTTTTCCTGTGCCCATAAGCGACATGTCTACTCCCTTAACAGCGGTTTTGCCAATGTTTAGTGAGCGGAAGCCGATATCGTCAAGGATGCTGCCTGTTGTACCCCAGTTACCAAAGGTAAACTCTATAGTGTTGAAAGAGCGTTGTTGGAAGTAGGCAATATCAAGGTAACCCGCAAAGGCTTTACCAATTTTAATGCCTTGTTTAATACCAATCTCTGCGTTCCACGATGTTTCAGGTTGCAGGTCGGTGTTAGGGTAAATTTGGATAGCACCTAAGTTGGTACGGATGTATTTCTCTGCAATAGTTGGGAAACGGTAGCCCTGTCCAAAAGAGCCACGGATGTAGGTTTCGCGGAAAATACCTTTGTTGCTTACTTTGTAGTTAAAGCCGGCACGTACTACAGGTTTGTTGCCTGTTTGGTCGTTAATTTTGAAATACTCATAACGTGCGCCAAGAATGTAGGTAAAGCGGTCGCGGTAACGGTTTTCAAACTGAACGTACGTAGCGGCGTTTAAAGCAGTGCTTTTACCGTCGCCGGCTTCGTTGCCTTCATATAAGGCAGCTTCGCCAGCGGTGTAAGTGCCCATAAGGCCACCGGTAACCGATGCTTTCTCGGTAAAGAAACGGGCCAATTCGCCACCAAAACCGGTGTCGCTGCTATCAGCAACGCTAAAGCGTTTGGTGTATTGGTATTCGCCAAAGCCAAGGGTAAATTTGTTGGCGCGGCCACCATCGTTGTTGTTGTTTTGGTGGTATATACGGGTGCGTATACGGTGGCTGCTACCCATGTCGTTAGAGTAGTTTAAGAATGGGTCGAACGCGTAAGTAAGCTGTTTGGTAAGGGTGCTTGAGCCGGGGAAAGAATAATAAATACCCGGCGTTGGGCCGTCTTGCTTGCTGTTTAGCCAAAGTAGGTTACCGGCACTCTCGCTGTACTGAGATAGGCCATTTATACCGTAGTTAAGGCCAATGTATTTTTGGTCGCGGTAACGTAGGTTAAAGCTGATACGGGCGCGTTGCTCAAACGATTGGCGAGGGTCGCGTACAATAATGTTACCATTGGCATCGGTATCTTTTATTTTAGGTATGTAAACAGTACCACCAATACCAGAGTTATAGGCAACGTTAGTGTCGGCAACCTCGCGGCCTTTAAAGCCGGTGTCTTTAAATAAGTTGGCACCTACCACAAGGTCTAATGCACCAATGCGGCGAGAGTGCAGGAAGTTTAAGTTGCTGGCAAAAAACAAATCGTTGCCGTTGTAGTAAGCACCACGGCTTTTTGGGAAGTCGTAAATCTGGGTCATTAAAGTTACCTTGGTAAGGGGCTCATCACGTGGGTAGGCGGTACGTATGTTAATAGCACCACTAAGCGCTGCCGAACCATAAAGTACTGATGAAGCACCTTTAACAACCTCTATCTGTTCGATGTTCTCGATAGGGAAAAGGCCCCAGCTTGGGCGGCCCGCATCGCCCGATAGGATAGGCAGGTCGTCAATAAGTACCATAACACGGCTACCAGCACCAAAGCTGTAACCGCTACCACCACGAATTTGAGGCTCACCATCAACAATAGCCACACCGGGCGCTTGTTGCATGGCTTGGTCCATACTGGTAGTGGCTTTGTTTTCTACAATGTTTGGTTTAATAACATCAATGGTAGAAACAATTTGCTCAACGGGTTTGGCGTATTTACTTTCAGAAACAACAACAATGCCTGTAGTAATGCCTTCATCTTCAACAATAAAGTTAACGGTAATGGTTTCGCCGGCCGTTACATTAATGTTTTTGGTAAGGGCTTTTTTGCCCAGCGATTTTACTACCAGGCTGTATTTGCCTGCAGGCAGGTTTAAAGTAAAATTGCCATCAAGGTCGGCAGCTGCGCCGGTGGCGGGGTTTGCAGCATCTTGAATGGTGGCTCCAGGGATACCCTCATTGGTAACTTTGTCGGCTACTTTGCCTTTTACTGTGCCGTTTTGTGCCATAGCTACTATGGCAAACACTGCACTAAACAGTGCGGTTGTAAACAGTTTCTTCATTGTTAGAATTGGTTAGACTACAAAAATCAGCGAGCAAGATAGGAATATTTTTTTAGCCTATGTTTACCTTCGTCTATGTTTTGCAGCGTTTCTTAATAATGCTTTAAATAAAGGCTTTTAAGCCATTGTTTAATTTTGAGTTTCTGTTTTGTTGTTTAACAGGTTGGTTTCTATACATGATTCATGTATAGGCAGATGCATAAAATGGAATATTCCATAAATAGAAAAAATGAAAGCAGCCAATTGATAATTTTGTAAAAGGGGTATAAAGGCAAAGAACTTCCTTCTCCTTGGGAGAAGGGGAGGGATGATGCCTCTATGCCTTAAACAGCAACGAGCTATCGCCATAGCTTAAAAAGCGGAAATCGTTAGCCAGGGCATAATCGTACACCTTTTTCCAATCGGGGCCTATAAGGGCTGCTATAAGCAGCAGCAGCGTGCTTTGCGGCTGGTGAAAGTTGGTAACAACAGCATCGGCAAATTTAAACTTATAGCCGGGGGCAATAAGCAGTCGGGTTTTACCATGTAACACCGTTAGCTTATGCTCTTTCATATAAGCGGCAATGCTCTCCAGCGCTTTGCGTGGCTCTACCAGCAGGCTGGGGTTAATGTCGTAAGGCTCCCATTGCTCTATACTTATATCGGCAAGGCCTTCGCCCTCGTAATGGCGCAATTTAAGGCCAAGCCAATACAGGCTCTCTAGGGTGCGCAGGGCTGTGGTGCCCACAGGTACTATAGGGTGGTTGCCAATAGTGGCAATAAGTGCATTTATCAGCTCTTTGGTAACATGTATCTGTTCGGCGTGCATCTCGTGCTCGTGCAGGTAATCAGCCTTAACAGGTTTAAACGTGCCGGCGCCAACATGCAGCGTTAAATGCGTGGTGGTTATGTTTTTGGCGGCAAGGCTGTCTATTACTTCTTTTGTAAAATGCAGGCCTGCCGTTGGTGCTGCAACAGAGCCATGAGCGCGGGCATACACCGTTTGGTAACGGTCTTTGTCTGCATCTTCAGTATCGCGCTTTATGTAGGGGGGTAGGGGTGTGCGGCCGCCAATCTCCAGCACACGGGCAAAGCTAAGGTTGGCAGGTTCCCAGCTAAATTTTACCACAAAGTAGTCATCCTCTTTGCGGAGTTTTTCGGCTGTCAGCTTTACCTTATCGGCACCATCGTTAAAGGTAGCCACCTGCGGCAGGTCCTTCCAGCGTTTATTATTGCCAATAAGGCATTTCCATATGCAAGAGGTAGATGTGCCCATGGCCAGCTCTATCACTTCCGATGGTTGCATAGGCTCCAGGCAAAAAACCTCAATGGTGTCTTTTTCGCCTATAAACAGTATGCGGGCTTGTATAACCTTGGTATCATTAAATACTAAAAGCGAGTTATTGGGCAGCTCATCAGCCAGGCTATTAAAAACCTTTTGGTTGCAAACCCCATCTTTGTATACCAGCAGTTTACTTTGGTCGCGGGCCTCAAGGGGGTAATGTGCAATGCGCTCATCAGGCAATACATAGGTAAAATCAACCATGCGGAGCGCTTGCGGATTCATTTCTTAGAGACTAGTTAGTGGCTAAAATAAAAAACCTTTTGGTTTAATGGTATAAACAATTAAAATACTTTAAAAATATAATGTTGGGCAAATATGTTTAATATCATACAAACTCAATAATATTAATTTGTTCGCCTATGCATAGGGGTACTTAAAATTTATATTTTAGCAAGCGGATAACCGTATCAAAACATGAAAAAAATAATCTACACCATTCCCGTATTAGCAGCGTTTTTAGCTGTATCGTGCAACAGCCGCCCAAGCGAGGGTAACAAACTCGAGCTTAACGCCTCTACACCCGAAAAGGTAACTACACAGGTAGACTATGTGATGAACTCTAACATCTCACTGAATGATATTTCTATCAACGCTAAGTTTGATAGCCTGCTGGCCGCAAATAAGTCAGATAGGGACAATATCGTATCGGTAAAACTGGCCGAGGCATCGTTAATCATCACCGATAGTGTAAACACCTTCGACCGTTTTTCTGACGTTAAGCTAAGCATTTTTGGTGCAGAAGAAGCCGTTGTAGCTACCAAAACCGGCCTGCAACCAACGGGTGCCAAAGAGGTTAAGCTTGATGTGCAGAATAAAGACTTGTACGAGTCTATTAAAAAAGGCGAGGTTATTTTGTTGGCTGATGGCAACACCAAAGGCGACTCTCTAAAAGCAGACCTTAAAACCAAACTGGTATTTAAGCTGAATATAGAAGCCGCACCTAAAAAATAAACACTATGGCACAGGATAAACTTATACTGGTGCGCAATGCACAGGCTGCCGATGTTGATGAGCGCGTTGCCTCGTATGCTGATATTACAGCCGGGGGCGATGGCAAAGCCTGCAAGGTAGAGCTTGTAGAAAACACCGCAACGGGTGAGTTTATCCTGCTGTTTCCCGAAGATATTCCCTACTACCATTTTACCCTGCTGCTTAGCGCGCTAAACATGCCGTGGATAAACAATGACGGGGCTAAAGCCGCTGGCTGGGCCGAGGCTAAAGATGGCGAGGGCACCTATATGCACATTATTGCTAAAGACGAAAGCGATGTGCTGGTAGCGGTGAATGATAAAAACGAAGGCATTATCATCGTGGGCGGAGAAACCAGCCCCATATCAGCTACCGAAAAAATGCCCATAGAGTTCTTCAAACCCGATACAGCAGGTAACCTAAAACCCATAGCTTCGTACGG
>JAIXUZ010000093.1 GCA_027483285.1 Bacteroidota bacterium | reverse complement strand
CTTACAAAATTTACCTCTGCAACTGATATTTGTAACTCAATTGTGTATGATAATGGTAGCAAGGTTGGCATTGGAACAACCAATATGAATACGCTATTAGATGTGGTTGGCGGCGCATCGGGAGCGTCTACCAGGGTGATGACAGTGCGGTCTAACTATGTTGCAGACAATACAGGTACTGCTATTGCGCTTATTAACTCTACCTCCACATCATCTAATGTAGGGGCTGAAATAGAAGCACTAACAACTGTATCAGCCAATGGTCGCAGCGAACTGCTTTTTAAAGTGCATGGCGGCGGCGGGGTAAATGGTGCTTTGCTTGAACGGGTACGTATACAGGGCAATGGTAATGTTGGCATTGGTAATGCCGCACCCGGAGAAAAATTAGTTGTAAACGGTAACGCACAAATTGACGGTGCACTAAAGGGCACGGTGCGCTACTATGCCAGTGCCAGCAATGCAAGCGGAACAGTAACTTCATTAACCGATTATTTAACGTTAACCGGAGTTACACCGGGGGCGTCTGCCGGAGATTATATGGTAACCTTTAGCTGGTGCGGAACAGACCGCGTAGCTATTGGTACTGATGTTATGAGTGTTGATTACAGTGGTGATGGAACAACGGGTAATACATGGCTTACCAACCAATCGTTTAACAAAGGATACCTTACTAACAACGTAAATATTTGCAACAGCTATACCTGCATTGTAACTATACCGGCCAATGCTACATGGACGTTTAAAATACGCATAAGGGGCGATGTGTCCCGCACGGAATTGTTTAACGGAACTATAACTGCTATAAGGGTTAATTAACCACAATAAAAAGGGGCGGTAAATACCGCCCCTTTTTATTATTCTCTAACACACTAAAATTATTGTCTTGTCCAGGTGATAATAATATTGGCTTGTGTGCCTGAAATATCGCTTGAAAGGGTACCTTTCAAATTGTCTTCATCAACTGATACATTGGTAAAGGTGGTAGTATCATCGTCGTCATCACCTTCAATCAACAAAAGGGTATTTCCGTTAAGAGAATAGGTAGCAAAAGTTTGTTGTGCATCATCATCGTCGCACTTGGTTGCACCCTAGTCGAAAGTTACCTGATTGCCATCTTTAAAAATAAAAAGATCGTCTTGTTCGCAAACCTCGTCAAATAAAAACAAGTAGGCATCGGTATAGGTTGTGCCACTAATGGTAACAGAAGGAGAAAAGGTTGCGCCTGTAACTTTCCAGGTACCAACAATACCATCCTCTTTCTTTTTACAGCTGTCGAGGGTAATTAAAGCAGCTAAAGCTACTAACGTGTAAATAATGTTTTTTTTCATTTTTTTTAGTTTATACAAAAACTAAAAAAAAATGATATTGTTTAAAACGGAGTTAATTATAATTCTAATGCTTTCTCACTCAACACAATCCCGTCGCCATCGCTATACAGGTATTCCCCGGGAATAAAATCTATACCAGCAAAGTGGAGTGTTACATTCTCTTCGCCCTCGTTCTTTTTTACGCTTTTTAGCGGGTGGGTGTTAAGGGCTTTTACGCCCAGCGGCAGCTTTGCCATAGCGGCACTATCGCGTATGCAGCCATAGACAATTAAGCCGTTCCATTTGTTCTTAACGGCCAGTTCGCCCAGCATATCGCCCAATAAGGCACAGCGCATCGACCCTCCACCATCAACTACCAATACCTTACCCTCTCCGTTCTGCTCTAAAGCAGCCCGCACAAAGTGGTTGTTTTCAAAGCATTTTACGGTGTGTATCTTACCCATAAAAGCAGCATGGCCACCATAGTTTTTAAGGCCAATAGGTTCGGCTATTTTAAGGGTGTCTGAATGCTTATCGCAAAGGTCGGCGGTGATGATTTCCATTATTTTATAAATGTGTTTTTAGTGTAAGTGATTACGGGTTTGCCAAAAGTATCAAGACTGGCATAACCTCCGCAATTGTCATGCAGGCAATCGTTTCCAATAAGCGATAGCGAATTATAATCGTAGGTGTTTTTACCTTGGTATACATCTACGATAGCTATAGCTTTTGTGTTGCCCAGGCCTTGAATATAAAAATACAATTCATCGGTGTTTTGGGTAGAAAAGGAAATGTCCAGTTCTGCGCCTGTCTTCCTGTTTTTAAGATAAATGGTTTTCTCTATTGTTATATCCTGAAAACCGCCTGGCTGTTCGCAGTAAGAAGCCTTTACAAATAAATCATCATTAATGTCTGCTTCAGCCACGTTTTTCTTTGGTATAATTGCCAAAACAACAAAAACGAAAGCTATAAGTAATGAAACCCCAATGAAAATATATAGGTAGGTCCTTTTCATTATTGCAAAGGAAAGAAAAGTACACAAAATAAAAATAAGGGCATAAAAAAGGGCAGCATTATTAATGCTGCCCTTTTCAAATTGGGCATTTTGCCTGTGTTGGAGCTATCGCTCTCTTGGCTCGCTACCCACCTATAATTTCTATAATAAAAAGACGTCTTATTACCGATACAAAGATGTAAGGTAAAAATATCTTTAGCAAGCAACTTATATTATCAAATCGTTTTTAAATTATTGTGCAATGCGCATGTTAGTTCTTCACTATTTTCTCGCTCCATACTTTAGCACCCTGCTGCACCCTTACAAAGTACATTCCGGGTGTTGTTACAGAAAGTGTTAATTGCTTATCGGTTGTGGTAAGGGTTCGTAGAACCTGGCCAACGGCATTGATAAGCGTGACAGTTTTAGCTGATGCATTGACGAAGCTTAGGGTAAAGTTTTCGGCAGAGGGGTTAGGGTAGATGGAGAACTGTTGCTGCGCAGGCGTTTCATCTGAGCCAGTAAAGGTTGAGCAGTTGGCCGGAATACTATCGGTACTGTAAAAATTGGTGCAAGTATTACACATTACACTCTTAAAAAAGCAGGCTATACGGTTAATGCGAAACTCTTTTTGCGCCGGTGTAATATTATATACACCATGCCCATCGCCTATTTTAACTGTTAAATCGGCACAAACACCTGCATTAATAAGCAAGGCGTTTATTGCCCTTGAGCCATAGCCAAATATAGTATCGTTACACCGTATAGCTAATGACGAATCAATACCAACAGTGGGGTCTTCATCGCCATGAAAGGAAACCATTGGCAGCATTTCATTTACATTAATATAGTTTTTACCTATTGCACCCCAGTGGTTTGCAACGCCCTTAAGCGAATAACTGTTGGTAAGACTATTGCCCGAAAAATTTAGTGGGCCTAATTGTTGCGATAAAGATGGAGAAAAAGCATCCCACTCGGCCTGAGAAAGATAAATTGCCCCCAAAGCAGTAACAGCACCTGCACTGCCCCCGGCAATAAACATATGGGTAGTATCAATACCAATTTGCGCCGCATTGCTAACGGCAAAGCGCAGAGCTGCTTTTGTATCTTGTATAGCCCTATACGATGCCTTGTTTTCAGATAAAGGGTCAACATTACAATTACTGGTAAGCCCAAGCCTGTAGTTTATGGTGGCTACAACATACCCGCGCTTGGCAAGCTGTTGGCAATCCAGGGTCCAATCGGTTTTGTCGCCGGTTATTAACCCACCGCCATGCACATATAGTATAAAGGGGCGCAGCGCCATTGTATCTTCAGTAAGCTTAGGGTAGTATACATCAAGGGTTAAATTTTGGCTTTGGCCTTGCCAATTTATAGCATTGCCATATACCACATCTAGTTGCGAGCCTATTTGAGTATCGGTAAAAACAGGCTGCTCGCTAAAGCGTAATGGGTTACTGCAAAAACCCTGTGCATTGGCAAGACTTAGCTTAATAATAGCAAATAATACAATCAGTAACGCTTTATTCATCAGTATATGTTAAGCTATATTGACAGAATAATAACAAATTGGTTTAATCTAATATTTGATTAACCGTTGGCTATACTGAGTTG
>JAIXUZ010000094.1 GCA_027483285.1 Bacteroidota bacterium | reverse complement strand
CCGTCCATATCTACCCTGACACCCCCGCAAACATAATGGGCAGCGGGCACAACGGGTATCATATCTTTGGTAATGTCTATGCCCTTGCTCAGGCACTTATCGTAAATGTTAGGAAAATGAGCCTTGAACGAGTCAAGGTCGATGTGGCGGCAATCAAGGTACACATAGTCGTGCCCGTAAAGCTTCATCTCGTTATCAATAGCTCTGGCTACAATATCGCGCGGCGCTAATGAGCCGCGCTCATCGTACTTCTGCATAAACTCGTCGCCAAACAGGTTTTTTAGCACTGCGCCTGCACCACGCACCGCTTCGCTAACTAAAAACGACGGGCTTTCGCCGGGGCTGTAAAGCGATGTTGGGTGAAACTGGATAAACTCCATAGCATCTACCCTGCCCTTGGCTCGATAAGCCATGGCAATACCATCGCCGGTGGCTATAACAGGGTTGGTGGTAGTAGCGTATACACTACCCGCACCGCCGGTAGCCAGCAGAGTGGTTTTTGCCAACACTGTAACCATGTTTCCGCTTTTGGTGTCAAGCACATAACAGCCATAGCATTTTATGTTGGGTGTTTGGCTGTTTACCTCCTCGCCAATATGATGCTGGGTAATAATATCCACCGCAAAGTGGTGGTCTAAAATCTCAATATTGGGGTGGCTGTGCACTTGAGCAAGCAGGGCTCGCTCAATTTCGTAACCGGTAATGTCTTTATAATGCAGTATGCGGTGTTCAGAGTGGCCTCCTTCTTTGGCCAGGTCGTAATCGCCACCGGGGGTTTTATCAAAGTTTGTGCCCCACTCTATCAGCTCCTTTACGCGCTCGGTACTCTCGCTAACCACCATACGCACTACAGCTTCGTTACAAAGTCCGTCGCCGGCTATAAGGGTATCCTGTATATGTTTTTCAAAACTGTCGCTCTCTACCCACACAGCGGCAATGCCGCCCTGTGCATATTTGGTGTTGCTCTCGCTATCATTACTCTTGGTAATCATTAATACCTTGCCATGGGCTGCTACCTTCAACGCGTAGGTTAAACCGGCTATACCCGACCCGATAACTAAAAAATCGCAGTGCTTTCTCATCAATAAACTTAAGAGGACAAAAATAGAACTATTGATAAGCCGAATTGTTCGGCACTAAAGAAAAAAAGACAGAGGTTATGAGCTACGCAAAATCCTCATTTCTAAGGTGTAAACAGGGTCTAATTGCCCGTTGGGCTTCATTTTGCTCCATTTAAATATTTTAAACTCTATTTGCAGGTTGCCGTATTTCTTCTCCATATCGCCGCTAACATCAAACGGGTACCATATTATTTTCTTCTCATACTCGTCTTCGCTCTCAATAGCACCCAAGGTTCCAAAAGGTAATGTGGAGCAGCCTTCCAGTTTGCTGCGCCATTTTCTAAACTCTCCATTGGCAAGGGCAGAGTCGCCCCCTTCGTAAAACTTAGTGTAAAATACGTTGGCTTTGCTAAATACCTCATTATAAAAAAAAGTTTCGCGGGCACCGGGTATTGTTATTTTAGATTGAAAGCGGGCATCTTGCTGGCTGAACATATCAACCTCTATATCTTCGCCTATATAAGCCTTAAAATTATTAGGAAAATCCTTCATCAACCCCTCCATAACCACACAAGGGGTTTGCAATTGGGGCGCAGCAGGTTGCGCCTGCGCTGCCGCAAAAAACAGAAAAACTAAACAAAATAAAGCGTACAATTGCTTCATGTCTTTATTATACTGTAACTATATATAATAGGTTTCTTACAAAACCTGTTCCGTTTTTTTACTTTTGTAGGTAGTGGAAAATTTACATACGCCCAAAGTGGCAACTAAACAACGTTCGCTCATCTGGTTTCCAATAGCCATTTGCCTGCTTATGGTTATTGCCTACCTGGTGTTTGGCAACAGCCTAAAGGTAATATCTTTTGGCATATTGCCGCGCGATGTTACTGGAGCAAGGGGCATATTGTTCTCCCCATTTATACACGGCGAGTGGAACCACCTATTGTCTAACCTATTGCCAATGCTGGTTTTAGGGTTGATACTTTTTGGCACCTACCGCGATATTGCCTTTAGGGTATTCTTCCTTATTTATGTGCTTACCGGCCTTTGGGTATGGATGTTTGCCAGAGAGAGCTACCATATTGGTGCCAGCGGGGTAGTTTACGGGCTTTGGTCGTTTGTGCTGATAAGTGGCTTTTTGCGCCGCCGGAATGATTTGGTAATGTTATCTTTTCTGGTAGCTTTTTTATACGGCAGCATGTTTTGGGGCTTGTTCCCTATTTTTCCTGATGTATCGTTCGAGGCCCATATATGCGGTATGCTGGCCGGGGTTATGTGCGCCATATATTACCTGCCCTTTGGCCCTAAAGAACGGAAATACTTTGAGGACGAAGAAGACGAACCCGATGACCCAGAAGCGCCCTGGAATCAACCGGCCGAGGATAAAGAAATACCTCCGGCTGCTTAGTTTATCAGCCAATTATTGCTTTTATTTGCTACCTTTAATCTTCTTACACGTTATATGGATAGGATTAATAGCAGCCAGATACCACTGGTATCTAAAGGAATAGTATCAAGTATACCCAATAGTTCTATACTTATTTTTGATGTCGATTTCCGCTACATATTTGCCGAAGGGGAAGAACTTATTAAGCGGGGATATAAACCCGAAGATATGGTGGGTAAAACCATATATGAAATATTACCAGGCAGTTACTCTTATATTTTGCCTTTTTATACCAGGGCTGTTGGCGGAGAGAATTTTCAGATAAAGCTGGAAAGCGCTGAAGATACCTACCTGGTTACCTTTTCGTGTATAAGGGCTGATGAAGATGGCCCAACATACGGCATGGCCGTAACCCAAAATATTACAGAGCTGGTGCGCACAGAGCGCCTGCTTGAAGAACAAAAACACCTCTACGAAGCCGTTATTGATGCCATTTCTGCAGGCGTTTGGCATTGGCCCGACATTAATAAGCCCTTGCAAATTTGGTCTAAGCGTTACTACGAATTGCTAGGCTACGAAGAAAACGAAATTGAAGCCAACCTTGATAATTTTGCTAGCCTTATTCACCCCGACGATGTAAAAGCAGCCTTTGCCATACACCATCAGCACTCGCCAGAACAACCTGTATTTTATATTGAGTACAGGTTGAAAAATAAAGACGAGATATACAAATGGTACCTGGCCAGCGGCAGAATAACTTTTAACCAAAATGGCGAACCGGTAAGTATGCTGGGCTCGCTTATAGATGTTAACGACCGAAAAGTAGCCGAAAACTCGCTGATAAATGCTACCCTCAAATTTAGGGGCATTTTTAACAACGTAAGTAGCTATATGGCACTGCTTAGTCCCGATGGTACCTATGTAGAGTGCAGCCCCAGTTTGCTAAACCTCCGTCGCAAAAATCTTTATGAGGTATTGGGCACCTACATCTGGGAAATTGGCGAAAGCCCTATTGATAAAATGGGTAGTAGTATTTTAAAGCGCTTTGTTGCAGATGCCAACAATGGTATTCAGTCTAAAGAAAGTATACTTTTTAACGGCAATACAATGGGCACCGTTTACCTTACCGTATCGACAAAGCCCATATACGATACCAGCAGGCAGATTGCATTTATAATTGTAGAAGCCCACGATATTACTGAAATTACCGAGGCTAAAAACGCAATGGCAAACCAAAAAGAACAGCTTGAAAATTTTGCCTACATAACATCGCACAACCTGCGAGCCCCCGCTTCTAACATCAATATGCTTGTTGATTTGCTAAAGCACGATACTGAGCCTGAAAACAAAGACCAGTATTTACAAAAAATGTCGCAAAGTGCATCGTTGCTTATTGAAACTATTGACACCCTGGCTGAGGCACTAAAAATACGTAACAACCATGACATTAGTAAAGTTGATAACAACCTGGAAGAAGTATTAACCAAGGTGCAGGGCGAGTTGGCTGCTATTATCAGCAATAGCGGGGCTACATTTACTGTTAATTTTAATGAATGCCCCACCATAAACTTCCCCAAAGAGTATATGAAGAGTGTATTTATAAACCTTATTACAAACAGCATTAAATACGCCAGTGCCGACCGTACCCCGCAAATAACCATTACCAGCCATAAAGAGAATGAAAACCCTGTACTTATTTTTTCTGATAACGGAATAGGTATTGACCTTAACCGCCACAGTGGCAAAATATTTGGTTTATATAAAGTATTTACCCGCCGAAAAGATGCCCACGGTGTTGGCCTATTCCTGGTGAAAAACCAGGTAGAAAGCCAGGGTGGCAACATTGGTGTTAGCAGCACCCTGGGCCAGGGTACTACGTTTACAATACATTTTTAGTACTAAATGAGCACATACCTTGGCAAACAAAAGCCCCACCACCTGGAGATTTTTGCTGTGTTGCGCGATATTATTTTAGACACCGCCATTGGCTTTGAAGAAAAGCACGACAAGTACCTGCCCGTTTTTCATTACCTGGAAGCCTGCTGCTTTTTAAGCCGCGATAGCAAAGGCGTATACATAGCTTTTGTAAAGGGTAAATACATGCTTACACAAGAAGCCTTTAGCCCACCCGATACTAAAATCATCAGAAAAATACATTATAAAAAAGTAGAAGATATTGATATACCCTTACTCCAAAGCCTGATACACGAGGCCGTTGAAATAAATAAACTGCGAAATAAAAGATAACATAACCTTAACGTCAAAAATTCTGCGTAAATTTGAGCCCTGATAGTCGTAAAATCAGGTCATGTCATCTACTAAATATATTTTCGTCACAGGCGGTGTTGCATCGTCGTTAGGCAAGGGAATCATATCCGCATCATTAGCTAAATTATTACAAGCTCGTGGCCTTAAAGTTACCATTCAAAAGTTAGACCCCTATATAAACGTAGACCCGGGCACACTTAACCCATACGAGCACGGCGAGTGCTACGTTACCGAGGACGGTGCCGAAACCGACCTTGACCTTGGCCACTACGAGCGCTTTTTGGGCGTTCCCACATCGCAGGCCAACAACATTACCACCGGCCGTATTTACCAAAATGTAATTAACAAAGAGCGCCACGGCGACTACCTTGGCAAAACCGTACAGGTGGTGCCGCATATTACCGATGAGATTAAGTACAACATCAAGCAGCTGGGCAAAACCGGCCGTTACGATGTGGTAATAACTGAAATTGGCGGCACTGTGGGCGATATTGAGTCGCTGCCGTTTATAGAGGCTGTGCGTCAGATACGGTACGAGGTTGGTTCTACCAACGCCTTGTGCATCCATTTAACTTTAGTGCCTTACTTAGCCGCAGCCGGCGAACTTAAAACCAAGCCTACACAAAACTCAGTTAAGTCGCTATTGGCTTATGGTATTCAGCCCGATGTGTTGGTTTGCCGCACAGAGCATGAACTGGGCAAAGACCTTAAAAAGAAAATAGCCCTGTTTTGTAACGTTGATGCCAACGCGGTTATCGAGTCAATGGACGCATCAACCATTTACGATGTACCCATGATGATGCAGGAAGAAAAGCTTGACATTGTGGTTATGGATAAGTTGCACCTTCCCCACAAAGGCAAGCCTAACTTAGATAAATGGAAAACATTTTTATCTCGCCTTAAAAACCCTAAAACAGAAACTACCATTGCTTTGGTAGGTAAGTATATTGAGTTGAAAGACTCATATAAATCTATTGTAGAGTCTATAATACACGCTGGTGCCGCCAACGAGTGCCGTGTGAAAATTGAGTGGATTAAGGCCGAAGATGTTACCGCTAAAAACGTAGCATCGCTACTTAAAAACGCCAAGGGTGTAATTGTAGCCCCGGGCTTTGGCGAGCGTGGCATTGAGGGCAAGATAGAGGCCATTAAATACGTACGCGAAAACGACATTCCATTCTTGGGCATTTGCCTTGGTATGCAGTGTGCTGTTATTGAATTTGCACGCAACGTACTGGGCCTTAAACGTGCTAACAGCACCGAGATGGACATTAACACCACCGACCCTGTTATTAGCCTGCTTGAGCAGCAACGCGCCATAGTTAAAAAAGGCGGCACCATGCGCCTGGGCCAGTATGCCTGTAAACTGAAAAAAGGTTCGTTAGCCCTTAAAATATATGGAGAGGAACGCATTTTAGAGCGCCACCGCCACCGTTTTGAGTTTAACAATGAGTACCTGAAAGACTACGAAAAAGCAGGTATGATGGCTACCGGTATTAACCCCGATGGCAAACTGGTAGAGATTGTAGAGATACCGGCCCACCGTTGGTTTGTAGGCGTACAATTCCACCCCGAGTACCGCAGCAACGTAGACCGCCCCCACCCCCTATTTGTAGACTTTATTAAGGAGTGCAATAAGTAGAGGAGCGAGGAGAGCTGATTGAGCAGCGAAATCCATCTTTCATTTTTAATCCTCTTTATGCAATAAAGTGCCCTCAAATCCGTCTGCTTATAAAACTGAAAGTTATCAACTATCAGTTATCAGTTAATTGCTACCTTTGCGCGCTTAAATAATTCCCCCTAATGGATAGAAATACCATATATGGTTTTGTATTGATATTTGCCATTTTAATTGGCTACCAATTCTATACGCAACCATCTGCTGAAGAACAAAAGAAAATTGACCGTGCAAACGATTCGATTGCCAAGGCTGCTAAAGAAAAAGACCTGAAAGCAATTGAGTATGCGGTGAAAGAAAAAGCCCGCATTAAGGCCGACTCTATTAAAATGGCTACCCTGCCAGATTCTGTTATTGCTAAAACCGACAGCCTTAAATTTGGTTTGTTTGCAGCAGCATCTAAGGGTACAGCTAAAACCATCACCCTGGAGAATGAGAAGATTAAGGTTGACGTATCGACCAAAGGGGGCGAGATTAAACGCGTAGAGCTGAAAGGCTTTAAAAACTACGACCAAAAGCCATTGGTATTGTTAACTGAGCAAACAAACAACACATCGCTTAAGTTTTTCTCTAACAATGTGGCCTTTAACACTGCCGATTTTTACTTTGATACCAACAGCAAATCGGTAAGCGTAACAGGTGCTAATAAAGA
The DNA here is from genome assembly GCA_027483285.1 of Bacteroidota bacterium. Classification (GTDB taxonomy): domain Bacteria; phylum Bacteroidota; class Bacteroidia; order CAMBQF01; family CAMBQF01; genus CAMBQF01. Next base: position 540 of record JAIXUZ010000094.1, on the reverse strand, counting down.
CTCTGTTACCCTGCGCCTAAACACCGCCGGCGGTGCCTATATTGAGTATGTATACTCGCTAAAAGGCGACGACTACCTTCTGGGCTTTAAAATAAAATTGGAGGGTATGAATACGGTGGTTGATGCAAAACAAGGCAACTTAACCTTTGAATGGGCCAGCACCCTTACCCGCCAGGAGCGCCTGGGCGAAACCGAGCGCAAACAAAGCAGCATATACTATAAGTATGCTGATGATGATGTGGACAACCTGTCGCTAACCAGCGACGATAAGGTGAGCGCAGAAGCAAAGGTGAAGTGGATATCGTTTAAACAACAGTTTTTCAGCTCTACGCTTATTGCCAATACAGCCTTTGAAAAACCGCTTGACTTAACGGTAAAAACCTTTCCTGATACTGACCAGGTAAACATTAAAACCAACACCGCTACCCTTAGCCTTCCATATGGCCACAAGCCAACTGAAAGCTATGGTTTGAAATACTTTTTTGGCCCTAACCGCTACAACATACTTAAGCAGTATGGCCTTGATATGGAAGACCAGAT
>JAIXUZ010000426.1 GCA_027483285.1 Bacteroidota bacterium | reverse complement strand
TTTCATATTTATTAGCTGATTTGTCAATTAGCTAATTAGCTAATATTTTATTTTTATTTCATCAGCTAATCAACCAATAAGCTAATCAGCTAATTATTATTTCTTCTTCTTTTTAGCAGCCACAGGTTTAGCAGCAGGCACATGCTCCAGTTCTTTTTTAAGGTATGGGGCTGTAAAGCCTTTGTTCTTTTTCACAATCTCTTCGGGTGTACCCTCGGCAATGATTTGCCCGCCTTTGCGGCCACCGTCAGGGCCAACATCTATAATATGGTCGGCTACTTTTATAATGTCCATGTTGTGTTCAATAACCAACACGGTATTTCCGCGGTTTACCAGCTTATCCAACACCTCCAGCAATATGCGGATGTCTTCAAAATGCAGGCCTGTGGTAGGCTCATCAAGCAAATAAAGGGTTTGGCCGGTATCGCGTTTAGAAAGCTCGGTAGCTAACTTAACACGTTGTGCCTCTCCACCAGATAGGGTTGTGCTCTGCTGACCAAGGGTAATATAGCCCAAGCCAACATCGTTCAACGTTTTTATTTTTTGCAGGATAGATGGGATGTTCTCAAAGAAAACCACCGCCTGCTCAATAGTCATATCCAGCACATCGCTAATCGATTTGCCTTTAAATCGAACTTCCAATGTTTCGCGGTTGTAACGTTTGCCCTGGCAGGTTTCGCACAGCACTTCCACATCAGGAAGGAAATTCATTTCAATAACCTTAACACCACCACCACGACAGGTTTCGCAGCGGCCACCCTTTACGTTGAAAGAGAAACGGCCGGGCAAATAGCCACGTATTTTAGCTTCGGGTAGGTTGGCAAACAGTGCGCGTATATCGGTAAACACACCCGTGTATGTTGCAGGGTTGCTGCGGGGGGTGCGGCCAATAGGCGTTTGGTCAATATCTATTACCTTATCAATATTTTCAATACCCTCTATCTTTTTGTACGGTAGCGGTTTTTTGCCTGCATCGTAAAAGAACTTGGCAAGTATAGGGTACAGCGTTTCGTTTATAAGCGACGATTTACCGCTGCCTGAAACACCCGACACGCATATGAATTTACCCAATGGCAACTTCAAGTCTACGTTTTGTAAGTTATTGCCTGTGGCCCCTTTTAGGGTTAAGAACTTACCATTCCCCTCGCGGCGTTTGGCAGGTATCTCAATTCGTTTTTCGTCGTTTAGGTATTGCGACGTTGAGCTGTTCGATTTTAAAATATCAGCATACGTGCCACTGGCAACTACCTGGCCACCATGTACACCGGCACCCGGGCCAATATCCAAAATATAATCTGCCGCCTCCATCATCTCCTTGTCGTGTTCAACCACAAGCACAGAGTTGCCGGCATCGCGCAGGTTTTGCAGGGCTTTTATCAACTTGCTGGTGTCGCGCTGGTGCAAGCCAATACTTGGCTCATCCAGAATATACAATACACCCACCAATTGGCTGCCTATTTGCGTAGCTAACCTAATGCGCTGTGCCTCGCCGCCCGATAGGGTTTTGGCACTCATATTCAGCCTTAGGTAATCAAGGCCAATGTCTAACAAAAAGTTAGTACGGTCGGCAATTTCTTTAAGCACCTCTTTGCCAATAAGCAGCTGGCGCTTGCTCATTTTTTTCTCCAGCCCTTGCACGGTGGTATAAAACTCGGTAATGTCCAGTTTAGATAACTCGGCAATATTCTTCCCGTCAATTTTAAAATACAAAGCTTCTTTGCGCAGGCGGGCGCCATGGCATTCAGGGCACTCCACCTTATTCATAAAGCTTTCGGCCCAGCGCTTGGTGCTCTCGTTTACGCCCTCTTCAAACTGGTTGGCAATAAAGTTTACAATACCATCAAAGCTTACGGCGTAGCTAAGGCCGCCTTCGTACTGGCCTTTCACTTTCAGTACTTCTTCGGTTCCGTATAAAATAGCGTCTATAGCATCTTCCGTTAGTTCTTCCAGTGGAGTGTCCAGTTTAAAGCCGAACTTCTCTCCAATGGCTTCTAATTGGGCAAAAATCCACGAATTTTTATATTCTCCTAACGGAGCCAATCCGCCACGCTTAATACTTTGCTGTGGGTTGGGTATTATCTTCTTAATATCAATTTCCGATATCTCGCCAAGGCCATTGCACTTGTGGCAGGCACCGTAGGGCGAGTTGAACGAGAACAGGTTAGGTGCTGGGTCGTCGTACGATATGCCTGTGGTAGGGCACATCAACAAGCGACTAAAAAACTGCACTTTATTGGTCTCGTAGTCTTGCACCATCATAGTGCCTTTGCCATACCGCATGCAGGTTTTAAGGGCATCGTTAATGCGGGTTTTGTTGTCGGCATTTACTTCTATTCGGTCTACAACAATCTCAATATCGTGAATTTTGTAGCGGTCAAGCTTCATGCCGTAGGTAATGTCTTTCACCTCGCCATCAACCCTAACCTTGGTAAAGCCGCTTTTGCGTATCTGCTCAAACAACTCGCGGTAGTGGCCTTTGCGGCCTTTAATAACCGGCCCAAGCATTATCAGCTTTTTGCCGTCGTACTTTTCCAGTATCAGGTTGATAATTTGCTCGTCAGAGTAGCGCACCATCAACTCACCTGTGTTGTAGCTGTAAGCATCGGCAGTGCGGGCATATAGCAGGCGGAGGAAGTCGTAAATCTCGGTAATAGTACCCACGGTACTGCGCGGGTTGCGGCTGGTGGTTTTTTGCTCTATAGATATTACAGGGCTTAAACCGGTAATCTTATCCACATCGGGCCGCTCCATGCCACCCAAAAACTGGCGGGCGTATGCTGCAAAACTTTCTATATAACGACGCTGGCCCTCGGCATAAATTGTATCAAACGCCAACGACGATTTGCCCGAACCCGACAAACCCGTAATTACCACCACTTTGTTGCGGGGTATGGTTACATCAATGTTCTTTAAATTGTGCTCGCGCGCGCCAAAAACCTGTATCGATTCCTCTTCTACCATAAAATTGGGTGCAAAGATACCCTATTCAATTAACAATTTACAATGAACAATTATCAATAGGAATTTGCAATCAAGTTAGACAAATAGTAGGGTGAATTGTTTAGCAATGCTTATAGTTAAAGCCCTGCGTAATTTCTTAACACAGGGCTTCAATTTATGTGTAGCCTACAAAATTAGCTTAGGCTTTATGTTACTGTATTTTTGGCATCATTACAGCATCAATGCTGTGCACATAACCGTTACTAACTTTTTTGTTGCATTTTTTTATGTAGGCACTGCGGCCTAAATCGTCTGTCAGTTTTATTTTTTTACCTACCATAACAGCGGTAATTGTTTTACCTTCTATAGTCCTTAGCTCGGCTTTGCCACTGCCTTTTTCAACGGCTTTAGTAATGGCTTTAGTTGTCCACAGCCCGCTCATAACATGGTATTTCAAAATAGTAACCAGTTTGTCGTGGCTTTCAACGGTTAGCAGGTTGCCAAGTACCCCTGGCGATAACATATCAAACCCATCATTAACAGGAGCAAAGATGGTAAACGGACCAGCACCCTTAAGGGTAGACATTAAGTCGGCGCTGGTTAAGGCAGACTCTAACGTACTGTGTTTTTTAGATTTTGTAATATAATCGGCAGCTGTTTTTTGAGCATAGCTGCATATAAATGCTACCAAAGCCATAAGGCTTAAAAGTACTTTTTTCATTTTTTTGTTTTGATTTGTAAGTAGTTATATAGAGTATAACCTGCCCGCAAACCAGATAGTTTAGATATTAGTTCATTTTTTAATGGTTTTAGTTTAAGAGTAGGTGGTTATCCTTTTATGGATAGGTGTTCGAAGGGCGGGGTAATACCTATCTTAGGCACTATAATTGCTGTATGTTGGTTGTATGAAAACAGGACTATTAGCAGTATTTGTTTTATTTGCCTTTTTTGGGTTCGCACAAACTACCGAAGCAGATAACCTGCGCAAGCTGCTGGACCATCCCTTGGTTAAGGCCTTAGACCATACCCATGCAGAGTATAAAACCACCTTTGAAGCTAATGGAATAACCGTAAAGCCTACCGATGTAGAAGGTTCAAATACCAATACATACTATGTAGCCAGTCTGCCTATGTTTGGCAATGAAGGTCCTATGGATAAGGTTTATGAAGTCTATTGGTCGTATTTTGATACCGCCAAGGCCTATAAGTTTGTGCCCGATGCCGAGGTTAATCCCACCATGGATGCACCTGCCGGTATTAAATGGGGCATGGGCGTTTGGGACTATCTTGATGTTTTTGGTGCCGATACAATGATTACCAGCGAGTCTTTTTCCTACGGTAACAAATACGTCTATAATTACTTTACTGACCCTCGCAATCCAAATATAAAGCAGTATTATGTGTTAGGAGTGTTTTACACAAAATCGCACCCCGTGGGCGAGGTAGTAAAAGACCCTGTGTATTTACTGCGCGAGGTTCATATTGGGGTTAAAGAATGGGATGTTACCTATTTCGACCCTGATAAAGCCGTCCGCTATTACCCCAACCCTAGCAACTGGCAGTTAGAGCCGCATCCGCCAAAGACCAAGTAATAGGAATAACTCTTCTTTAAAAGCTTACAATGCTGACCGCTGTATCATCAGGAATGCCTCGCACAGCGAGGGATAATTAAGGGTTCTTTATCATAAAAAAAATCCCCGTCAGGCATTAACCTCACGGGGACTATTTTAAAGTCCCCCTGCTCCTTTAGGAGAGGGGTCCCGAAGCGTCGGGATAGGGGTGAGGGGCTTAACTCTTAACCAGCTTGCGGGTTATGATGGTACCGTCGGTAGTTTTTATGCGGATAAAATACACACCATAGCTTAAACTGTGCATAGGTATTTTTTCTGTTATTGAAGGGTTCTCGATGCTGCGCAATAATGCCCCTTGTATGTTGAAAAGCTCAATTTTATTAGCTTTTCCTGTGGTGCGGCTAAAGTCTACCAATAGGTAATCGGTAGCGGGGTTAGGGCCTATGCCAACAAG
>JAIXUZ010000344.1 GCA_027483285.1 Bacteroidota bacterium | reverse complement strand
CGGTGTTGTGGTTGACAAGAAATTGTTCTCTCGCGCTATTAAAGACAAGAAAACCAAATCAGACGAGAAAGGTATTATTGCTAAGATAGACGACGAGTACAACAAGGCTAAGGCTGAGTTGGTGAACAAGCTGATTGATAAACTTTTTGTTCTGGTTAACGGTAAAACATCGCAAGGTGTTATCAATAACCTTAAAGAGAACGTGGTTGCTAAAGGTGCCAAGTTTACATTGAAGATACTACAAGGTATTGACTATGAAGCTGTGAACCCTAATAAGTGGACTACCGACAAAGACAAGAACGACCAGATAAAAGAGTTGCTGCACAATTTTGCTATTAAGCACAACGATTTGCTAGGTATACACAAACGCAAGAAATTTGCAATTACCGTAGGTGATGAGTTACCAGCCGGTATTGTACAACTTGCCAAAGTATACATTGCTAAAAAACGTAAGCTTAAAGTAGGTGATAAAATGGCGGGTCGCCATGGTAACAAAGGTATCGTTGCCCGTATCGTTCGCGATGAGGACATGCCTTACTTACCAGACGGCACACCGGTAGACGTGGTACTTAACCCATTAGGTGTACCATCGCGTATGAACCTTGGCCAGATTTACGAAACCATCCTAGCTTGGGCGGGCCGTAAATTGAACCAGAAGTTTGCAACCCCAATTTTTGACGGTGCATCGCTAGACGATATTGATAAGTACATGAAAGAGGCTAATTTGCCATCATTCGGCCGTACTTTCTTATGCGACGGCGGTACAGGCGAGCCTTTTGACCAACCGGCTACAGTAGGTATTATTTACATGCTTAAACTGGGCCACATGGTTGATGATAAGATGCACGCACGTTCAATCGGACCATACTCTCTTATTACGCAACAACCATTGGGTGGTAAAGCTCAATTTGGTGGCCAGCGTTTTGGCGAGATGGAGGTTTGGGCACTGGAAGCCTTTGGTGCAGCTAACATTCTACAGGAGATACTTACCGTTAAGTCTGACGACGTGGTGGGCCGTGCTAAGGCATACGAAACCATTGTTAAAGGCGAAACGATGCCAACACCTGGCATTCCTGAATCGTTCAACGTATTGTTGCACGAGCTACGCGGCCTAGGCCTTAAAATTACCCTTGAATAATAATAACATTTAGCACTTGCGGTTGCAAAACCGCAAGTGCTGAAATTATAACCGGTTAAACCCTTATTTTATTAAAAATGGCGTTACGGAAAGAGAATAAACCCAAAAGCAATTTTAAAAGTATCACTATCAGCTTAGCGTCTCCGGAAGATATTCTGGACCAATCGCATGGTGAGGTGGTAAAGCCCGAGACTATTAACTATCGTACTTACAAGCCCGAAATGGGAGGCTTGTTTTGCGAGCGTATTTTTGGACCGGTAAAAGATTACGAATGCCATTGCGGTAAATACAAACGCATACGTTACAAAGGTATAGTGTGCGACCGTTGCGGTGTTGAAGTAACAGAAAAGAAAGTGCGTCGCGAGCGCATGGGCCACATACAGCTTACCGTTCCGGTGGCTCACATTTGGTTCTTCCGTTCGTTACCTAATAAAATTGGCTACTTGTTAGGCTTGCCTACCAAAAAGCTTGATGCTATTATTTACTACGAGCGTTACGTGGTTATACAAACCGGCGCTGCTGCAGAACATGGCATTTCTTTCCAGGACTTTTTAACTGAGGAGGAATACCTTGATTTGGTAGACAAGTTGCCAAAAGATAACCAGTACCTTGATGATAACGACCCTAACAAATTCATCGCTAAGATGGGTGCAGAGGCGTTACACATGTTATTATCTCGTTTAGACTTAGCTTCACAATCGTACGAGTTGCGCGACAAAGCCAGCAACGAAACATCTCAACAACGTAAGAGCGAAGCCTTGAAACGTTTACAGGTGGTTGAGGCTTTCCGTGCTGCTAACGAGCGTATTGAGAACAAGCCTGAGTGGATGATAGTGAAAGTTGTTCCGGTTATACCACCAGAACTGCGCCCACTTGTGCCACTAGATGGTGGACGCTTTGCAACATCAGACTTAAACGACCTTTACCGTCGTGTTATTATACGTAACAACCGTTTGAAACGCCTTATAGAGATTAAAGCTCCGGAGGTAATTTTACGTAACGAGAAACGTATGTTACAAGAGGCTGTAGACTCGTTATTTGATAACTCACGTAAATCTAACGCAGTTAAAACAGAATCTAACCGTGCCCTTAAATCGCTATCTGATAGCTTAAAAGGTAAGCAAGGCCGTTTCCGTCAAAACTTATTAGGTAAACGTGTTGACTACTCTGCCCGTTCGGTAATTGTTGTAGGCCCTGAGTTGAAACTACACGAGTGCGGTTTACCAAAAGATATGGCTGCTGAGCTATTCAAGCCATTTATCATACGTAAGCTTATAGAGCGTGGTATTGTTAAAACTGTAAAATCGGCCAAAAAGATTATTGACCGCAAAGACCCTGTAGTTTGGGATATTTTAGAGAACGTGCTTAAAGGACACCCTGTGTTACTTAACCGCGCCCCAACACTTCACAGGTTAGGTATCCAGTCTTTCCAGCCTAAACTTATAGAGGGTAAAGCTATACAGTTACACCCATTGGTATGTACCGCCTTTAACGCCGACTTTGATGGTGACCAAATGGCTGTTCACGTTCCACTTGGTAATGCTGCTGTGTTAGAAGCCCAAATGTTGATGCTTGCATCGCATAACATTTTGAACCCTGCTAACGGCGCGCCTATTACCGTACCTTCTCAGGACATGGTATTGGGCTTATATTATACTTCTAAAGCCCGTAAAACAGATAAAGACATCACCGTTAAAGGTGAAGGTTTAACATTCTATTCTCCGGAAGAAGTAATTATAGCCCATAACGAAGGCCGTGTTGATTTGCATGCTACCATCAAAGTTAAGACACATACGCTTGACGAAGAAGGTAAGGCTGTAAATAGAATTATTGACACTACGGTAGGCCGTGTATTATTTAACGAAGTTGTACCACGCGAGGTGCCTTTTGTTAACGTAGTACTAACCAAAAAAGCCCTGCGCGATATTATTGGCCAGATTTTGAAGGCTACTTCTATCCAACGCACTGCTAAGTTCCTTGATGATATTAAGGACCTTGGATTTAAAATGGCTTTTAAAGGTGGCCTTTCTTTCAACCTGCACGATATTATTATCCCACCAGAGAAAGAAGTACTTATTAAGAAAGCAAATACTGAGGTTGAAGAAATTATGGCTAACTACTCGATGGGCTTTATTACAGACCGTGAGCGTTACAACCAGATTATTGATACCTGGACACATACCAACACCCGCTTGACAGCCACTTTGATGAACCAAATGGCTACTGATAAGCAAGGCTTCAACTCGGTGTACATGATGCTTGACTCAGGCGCGAGGGGTTCTAAAGAACAGATCCGTCAGTTATCAGGTATGCGCGGCCTTATGGCTAAACCACAAAAAAGTGGTGCAAGTGGTGGTGAGATTATTGAGAACCCGATTCTTTCTAACTTTAAAGAAGGTCTTTCGATTCTTGAGTACTTTATCTCTACCCACGGTGCCCGTAAAGGTTTAGCGGATACGGCCCTTAAAACGGCCGACGCGGGTTACCTAACCCGTAGGTTGGTAGACGTTGCCCAAGACGTTATCATCTCTTCTGTAGACTGCGGTACATTGCGTGGTTTAACAGAGCAGGAGTTACGTATTAACGACGAGCCGGTAGAATCATTATACGACCGTATACTAGGACGTACATCAGTACACGATATTCTTAACCCACACAACGGCGAACTGATTGTAGCAGCCGGCGAAGAGTTTAGCGAAGCTATTGCTGAAGCTATTGTTGCCGCTGATATTGAAACAGTTGAAATGCGCTCTGTACTTACCTGCGAAGCTAAGACAGGTGTATGTGCCAAATGTTACGGACGCAGCCTGGCATCGGGCCGCAAAGTACAAATGGGCGAAGCTGTAGGTGTTATTGCTGCACAATCTATTGGTGAGCCAGGTACCCAGCTTACACTGCGTACTTTCCACGTAGGTGGTGCCGCTTCGGCTTTGGCTACTCAATCTCGTATTGAAGCTAAATACGATGGTGTACTTGAAGTTGACGAATTGCGTTTAGTAGAAGCTACCAATGCACAAGGCGAGAAATCGGAGATTGTAATTGGCCGTTCTGCTGAGATGCGTATTATTGATAAAAACACACAAATAGTGCTTACCACAGGTAACATACCTTACGGTGCTATGATGTATGTTAAAAACGGTAGCGAAGTTAAAAAGGGCGAGTTGATTTGTAACTGGGACCCATACAATGCCGTTATTGTTTCTGAAAGCGTGGGTGTTATTAAGTACGAAGACATTGAAGAAGGTGTTACTTACCGTGAAGAGACGGATGAGCAAACCGGCTACAAAGAGAAAGTACTTATTGAGCGCCGCGACAAAACGAAAAACCCAACCATTATTGTTCTAACCCCGAACAAGAAAGAGGTTCTTCGCTCATACAGCATCCCTGTAGGATCGCACATTATTGCCAACAATGGTGAGAAAGTAGCTGCAGGTGAGATTCTTGTTAAAATACCTCGTACATCAGGTAAACTGGGTGATATCACTGGTGGTCTGCCACGTGTAACTGAGTTATTTGAAGCACGTAACCCATCTAACCCAGCAGTAGTTTCTGAGATTGATGGTGTTGTTGCGTTTGGTAAAATTAAACGTGGTAACAGGGAGATAATTGTAGAATCGAAAACTGGCGAACACCGCACATACTTAGTATCGTTAACCAAACACATCCTTGTGCAGGAGAACGACTTTGTTAAAGCAGGCCAGGCTCTTTCTGACGGTGCTACAACTCCATCAGATATCCTTCAGATTAAAGGCCCAACCCAGGTACAATCTTACTTAGTAAACGAGATACAAGAAGTTTACCGATTACAAGGTGTGAAGATTAACGACAAACATTTTGAAGTTATCGTTCGCCAGATGATGCGTAAAGTAATTATTGTTGATCCGGGTGATACTAAATTCCTTGAAGGCCAGATAGCTAACAAAGCTGAATTTATGGATGAGAATAACTGGATATACGGTAAAAAAGTTGTTACCGATGCAGGCGACTCAACATCACTTAAAGCAGGCCAGATTGTTAGCGCTCGTAAACTTCGCGATGAAAACTCTATGTTGAAGCGTAAGGATATGAAAGTGGTTGAATCTCGTGATGCAGTTCCGGCTACATCATCGCAAATACTGCAAGGTATAACCCGTGCATCGTTGCAAACCGAAAGCTTTATTTCGGCTGCATCGTTCCAGGAAACCACCAAGGTTCTTAACGAAGCTGCAGTACATGCTAAACGTGATGAGCTACGCGGCTTGAAAGAGAACGTAATTGTAGGTCACTTAATACCTGCAGGTACCGGACTACGTGAGTACGAAAACATTATAGTAGGCTCTAAAGAAGAGTACGAACTATTGTTGTCGTCTAAAAAGAAACGCGAAGCTGCTACTTCAGTAGAATAATAAGCATAAGCTTACACTTATAAAACATACAAAGCCCCTTGATGTAAATCAGGGGGCTTTTTTTATGCCGTTGCATTCTGCCTCACCCCACCCCCTCTCCCTATGGCAGACGGGCTTATAGCTTCACAATTATTTAATGAGGCTAGTAGTTTAAGTTAAAACTGGCGCTGCATCTTTGTCCTGAGCGAAAACAAAAAAAGGTGGCCTGTAAAGCATGAGAAATGCATGGCCACCTTTGTCTATTATACAGGTTTCCTATGCCTGCAGCTAATACGGAAAGGGCGTGTAATAAATGCTTGTGGTGTAATTTTTTTTACCCAATTTTGCTTTTATGAAGTTGATACTGTTCGATCCGAAGACCACCCGCCAAAACCTGCTGCCACTATCGTACACACGCCCTGTGGGCGCTATGCGTGTGGGTATACTAACCGTTGCCGAGAAATGGAGCTACCGCTTGAAGAGTGATTTTTGCTACCATACCGAAACGTATTTGCAACACAAGTTTGAAGGTGCGCAGTATGGCGAAGGGCCTTTCTTATATATCAATGGTTCTGTTTGCCCTGATAACTCGCTGGTGGCCGATGTAGAGCTGCTACAGCCCGGCCAGGTGCTTATGTTTGGCGATACGGTAATTGCCTTTATAAGCGGGCAAATTGCCAACCCCGAAGAGGCGTACCGCGAGTTTCAAAAAGTACCCCATTCAGGCGACCCGGTAATGATTGAAAACCTATGGGATATTTTTAGCCTTAACGGTAAGGAACTGGATAAAGATTTTGATGTGGTAACACATGGCCGCAAATCGGCACCTATAGACCCAACCAACGTTGTATTTAATGCCGAGAAGGTGTTTATAGAGCCGGGCGCTAAGGTGCTTGCATCAACACTTAATGCAAGCAACGGGCCTATATACATTGGCAAATCGGCCGAGGTGCTGGAGGGCTGCCTTGTACGGGGCGGCTTTGCCCTGTGCGACCATTCTGTACTAAAAATGGGGGCTAAAATTTACGGCCCTACCACCATTGGCCCACACAGTAAGGTAGGCGGCGAGGTTAACAACTCGGTATTTTTCAGCAATAGTAATAAGGCTCACGATGGTTTTATTGGCAATAGTGTAATAGGGGAGTGGTGTAATATTGGCGCCGACAGCAACAACAGCAACCTGAAGAACAACTACGCCGAGGTTAAACTTTGGAACTATACCAAAGGAAGTTTTGTTGGCACCGGCCTGCAATTTTGCGGCCTTGTAATGGGCGACCATTCTAAGTGCGGCATAAATACCATGTTTAATACGGGAACGGTTGTAGGTGTTAGCTGTAACGTATTTGGGGCGGGCTTTCCGCGCAACTTTATCCCCGATTTTTCGTGGGGAGGTGCGCAGGGCTTAACTACCTATAGCACCGACAAAGCTTTTGAAACCGCTGAGCTGGTTTTTAAACGCCGAAGCGTACTGTTTAGCGATGTGGAAAAGCACATACTGCAAACCGTGTTTACCGAGACGGAGAAATGGCGGAAATAGGTTTTAGCTTCTAGGTGCTAGCTTCTAGCAATTTTAATACTGGCACCTAAAACCTAGAACCTGGCACCTACTTTGGTTGTATAAAATCCCAAAGGTTGCCATATAGGTCTTGGAATACGGCTACAGTGCCCCAGGCTTCTTCTACGGCTTCTCGGGCAAAGGTTACGCCTTCTGCCTTCATGCGGTTGTAATCGTTCCAGAAATCATCTGTATGGAGGAATAAGAATACCCTGCCACCTGTTTGATTACCTACGCGGGTTTGCTGTTCATTGTTAGCAGCTTTAGCAAGTAATATATTGCACCCTGTAGAGCCGGGAGGTGCTACCACCACCCAACGCTTGGTTTCGCTCATTACGGTGTCTTCTACCAGGGTAAAATTCAACTTCTCCGAATAAAATTTTATCGCTTCATCGTAGTCGGCAACTACAAGGGCTATAAGGGAAAGGTTTTGCATATCATTTTATTTATCCCCTCTTGAGAGGGGTGGCGCAGCTATGCTGCGACGGGGTGTGTATTGTATTCACTACGTAATAAACTAAATATCACCGAATCATCGTACTTACCATTAAAAAAATAATGCTGGCGCAGTAGTCCTTCTTCTACAAAGCCAAATTTCTCTATCAATCCTATTGATGCCTCATTGCCCGGCGATATCATAGCCTCAATACGGTGCAGTTTCATGGTTTCGAATCCGTAGGCTAATACAATTGGCATAAGCTCTTTCATATAACCTTTGCGGCGGTTGGCTTCATCATAAATATTGTACCCAATTTCGCCCCTTTCATGTTCGGGAAAAACACGGTAATAGCCAATTGAACCAATAACTTTTTCTGTTTCTTTATCCAGCGCATGCCAATATAAAAAAGTCATAGCATAAGAACTTAACCCTCCATTTTGGCGTGCACGTTCTTTGGCAATATCTTCAGGCCTGGTATAGCCGGTAAACTGCATTAATTGCTCATCACTTAAATCTTCAAGCACTTTGATATAAATATCAGGCGTAAGTGTCCTAAGCAGCAGGCGCGGGGTTTCTAGTATTTCAAATTGGATATCCACTATTCATGGATTTTAGAGCGGTTTGCTTTTTTAACCCATTCTTCAAATTTAACTGTATCAGAAAAAACAGGACTAAGCAAATTAACAATCTTAAATTGGTTTTCTTCAGAATCTACGCGTGCATAAAAAGCGCCCGCTTCTGAATCAAATTCTATGTGTTTTAGTAGTTCACTATCAAGACTTTCAAGCATCTGTGTGATATGGCTTTCGTAGCAATAACCATTGGGGTAATATTCGTTTTTTATAAGAATACTATCTTGCTTAGTTGAGCCATCGGTACCAAAAGTCAGGGAATAATCATTACCCATAGTAAATGGAAATTTAGCCTTAGGCTTTTCGCTACTTGTTTGGCTAGTAACAACATTGCTTGGCGCATTATTACAACCAATAATAACAAGGAGAATAAGTAGGTATTTAATCATAATGTATTAGGATTTAAGAAACCACCTTCCCATACAAATCATACTCCGTAGCCTCGGTAATTTCTACGTTGGCAAAGTCGCCTACGCGTATGTAGGTGTCTTTGGCGTTTACCAGTACTTCGTTGTCCACCTCAGGCGAGTCGAACTCGGTGCGGCCAATAAAAAAGTCGCCCTCCTTGCGGTCAAACAATACCTTAAAGGTTTTGCCCACACGTGCCTGGTTCAGCTCAAACGAAATCTCTGACTGGATAGCCATTATCTCCTCGGCGCGTTTCTTTTTGGTACGTGCAGGCACATCGTCAACCAAATTGTAGGCGTGTGTATTCTCCTCGTGGCTGTAAGTAAAAATGCCTAAACGGTCGAAACGCATTTCTTTAACAAAGTTCTTTAGGTCTTCAAAGTCCTGCTTTGTTTCGCCGGGGTAGCCGGCAATAAGGGTGGTGCGTATGGCAATACCGGGCACCTTCTCGCGGATGGTTTCTACAATGCGCTTGGTTTTCTCCATGGTAGTGCCACGGCGCATGCTCTTAAGCATGTTATCGCTAACGTGCTGTAGCGGCATATCAAGGTAAGCGCAAATATTAGGGCGGCGGGCCATCACTTCTAATATATCCTCAGGAAAACCACCGGGGAACGCGTAATGCACGCGTATCCACTCAATACCTTCTACATCGGCAAGGGCTTCTAATAAGCGGGCCAGCTCGCGTTTTTTGTATAGGTCCAAGCCGTAGTAAGTGCTATCCTGGGCAATAAGCATAAGCTCTTTTACGCCCTTGGCGGCAAGGCTTTTAGCTTCGGTAACCAGTTCTTCTATAGGGCGCGAAATATGGCCACCACGCATAAGTGGTATGGCACAGAACGAGCATGGACGGTCACAACCCTCCGATATTTTCATGTAGGCAAAATGTGCGGGGGTGGTAAGCAAACGCTCGCCCACCAACTCGTGTTTATAATCGGCCTTTAAAGTCTTTAATAAACGGGGAAGCTCGCGCGTGCCGAAGTAACCGTCAACATTAGGTATTTCGGTTTCTAAATCGCCACGGTAGCGTTCAGATAAGCAGCCGGTAACGTATACCTTATCTACAAAACCATTTTCTTTGGCCTGCGAGTAGCGGAGTATGGTATTAATGCTCTCCTGCTTGGCATTATCAATAAAGCCGCAGGTGTTTATAATTACAATAGAAGAATCGTCAGTCGTAGCCTCGTGTTCAACCTCGTAGTTGTTGGCACGCAACTGGCCCATAAGCACCTCGCTGTCTACGGTATTCTTAGAACAACCCAGGGTGATTACGTTTACTTTATTCTTTTTTAATGTTCTTGCTTTCAAAATATCATATTCTTATTGTATTACAAAGATATTCTGTATTGTTGTACTACTAATATTTATTTTATGCAAAAACTAACTGCTCTGACTTCTATGATATTAGCGTTCCTGAAAAAAATGATTTATGGTAAGCTTCATCCTATTTCTAAGAATAAGCCCAAGCCTGCATATGAAAATCAAAAGGAGAATGTTAGGAAAATTTGGAATAATGAAAAATATAATGATTTTGGAATAGAACGACTACTTAGATTATTTCTAGCAATTTCTCAATTTGCATCACTAGGTTTACTTATTAGACATTTTGCTGGAAAGCGTGGAGTTATAACTAGGAAAATTGCTATTGAGGTATATGTTTTATTCAAGTTGTTATTGCCTCTTTTTCTTTTATATTTTCATCTTTTTCAATACTCAATTGTAATAGGAGCAATTGTTTATTTAACATTTGATACAATAATATATCTATTATGTCTAATATTTTTAACTGATGTATTTACACAACCAATCTCATATAAACGTTCAATAATTACCTTATTTATGAATTATGTAGAAGTGGGGCTAAATTATGCAGTAATATATTCCTTTATTAATATAAAATACCCTAATATTTTCTTTAATAAAATATTTTCAGATGGATATGCAGACGGAATTTATTTTAGTTTTGCTACCTCAGCTACAGTTGGATACGGAGATTTGGTTCCGATACATTTTGTAACAAAATATATAATTGTTTCACAAATATTAGTTTCTATTTTCTTTGTAAGCTTGTTTTTTACTACATATACTTCAAAAGCAAACGACCCTACTTATTACAACAAAAATACAGCGCCTAAAGGAAGAAAATAACAGAAAAATTATTTCTCCTCCCCAAATAGGCTATCAACAAACTCATATTTGTTAAACACCTGCAGGTCTTCCATTTTTTCGCCTACGCCAATGTATTTAACCGGTATTTTCAGTTGGTCGGATATGCCGATAACAACACCACCTTTGGCAGTGCCGTCTAACTTGGTAAGGGCAATAGCGGTAATATCGGTAGCGGCCATAAACTGTTTGGCCTGTTCTACGGCATTTTGCCCTGTAGAAGCATCAAGCACCAACAACACTTCGTGCGGCGCATCGGGAATAACTTTTTGCATAACGCGCTTAATCTTGCTAAGCTCGTTCATCAGGTTTATTTTGTTGTGCAGGCGGCCTGCGGTATCTATAATACACACATCCACATCGGCAGCTACGGCCTGGGTAACGGCTTCAAAAGCAACCGATGCCGGGTCGGCACCCATGCCCTGGTCTACAATAGGCACATTGGTGCGCTGGCTCCATATTTTAAGCTGGTCTACGGCTGCAGCGCGGAAGGTATCGGCAGCGCCCAGCATAACCTTTTTGCC
The DNA here is from genome assembly GCA_027483285.1 of Bacteroidota bacterium. Taxonomy (GTDB): domain Bacteria; phylum Bacteroidota; class Bacteroidia; order CAMBQF01; family CAMBQF01; genus CAMBQF01. Next base: position 6,993 of record JAIXUZ010000344.1, on the reverse strand, counting down.
AATTTTGCTAAACTGGTACGATAGTTTGCCAATGGTGGTGGTTTTGCCCACCCCGTTAACGCCTACAACCATTATAACATAAGGCTTTTTGCCTTCGGGTACTGTGTATTCGGTGTCGTTGCCTACGGTGCGGTTTTCTTCCATCAGCGCGCTAATCTCTTCGCGCAACAGGCGGTTAAGGTCTGCGGTGGTTACAAACTTATCGCGGGCGGCACGTTCTTCTATGCGGCGAATGATTTTGATTGTGGTTTCTACACCCACATCGGCAGATAGGAGTATCTCTTCCAGGTTGTCCAGTACGTCCTCGTCGACTTTAGATTTGCCAACGATGGCTGAGGCAAGCTTGGAGAATACACCCTGCTTGGTTTTGGTGAGGCCCTGGTCGAGGCTCTCTTTTTTGTCTTTAGAGAATAAACCGAAAAAAGCCATGTCTAGCTAAGTTTTATTAAACAGCGAAAGCTTCTTTCGTACCCGAAAGAAGCTTTGCCAGTATCATCACAATAAGTAGGTTACTTATCGCTTAAAAAGTCTTTAACGTGGTCGTTATGCACAACCTCTTCTTTAAAGGTGTAAGCACCTGTTTTAGGCGACTTAACCATTTTGATAACCTTGGTAAATGATTTACCGGCACCTGATTTTAATGTAGCAACTACTTTCTTAGCCATCTTGCTCTAGTACTTAGGGGTTACTTAATTTCTTTATGAACGGTTACCTTCTTAAGTATTGAATTGTATTTCTTCAACTCGATACGCTCCGAAGTGTTCTTTTTGTTTTTAGTAGTGATGTAACGAGATGTACCCGGAACACCAGACGCTTTATGCTCAGTGCACTCTAAAATTACCTGAACGCGATTACCTTTTTTAGCCATAACTCTTTTTGTTAAAAGGACGGCAAAGATAATACTTTTTATTAATATATTTGGGGTAGCGGTTAATTTTTTTCAAATGAGTGCACGTTTATGCCTTTTGCTAGTGTTTATAAGCTTTTTAGCAAAGGCAGGGGAGGGTAGTGGACCTACCAATACCGACAGTACCTTTAAACACGAGCGCTATTTTACCTCTTTCGGCTATGGGTTTTCAATCCCAAGGTATAAAGTACTTAATACCGTTATAGATAATTATAACAACACACGGCCAAATTTAGCGCGAAGGATGCCGCATATTACTGATAGTCATGGGTTTGATATATCTATAGGCAGTATGGGCAAAGGCTATTTGCTTGAGTATGGCTACTCGCAACGCGTGCGTAATACTTATGGGGTAGATTCTATTTTTGGTTATACAGAGCAACGTAACATTCGCGTGGCCAACTACATTATGACGATGGGTATTTCTACCCGTTTGTTTACCAAAAACAGGTTTACGTTGTATTCAGGTGGCGATATTACCGGTGGTTTTGAGATATTGTCATCAGGTAAAAGCAATAGCACCGATGCCTACGAACAGCCGTTAAAACACATAAGCACCAATTTTATACTGGGCATTAGCGCATCTATGCAACTGCATTACCGGTTAGATAAGGCCGGGCGGTTTGGTGTATTGGCTAAGCCTTACTTTTTTGGCGAGTTTTTGGAGTGCTATTACGGAGATTTAAATAAAGCCATTAACCCGCTTACCTATCTAAACAACGATAATAACAACCTGTATGGCTTTGCCCATATGTTTGGCATTCAGTTTAAGGTGTTTGTTGTTATTTAGTTGTTAATACTATTATTTTTTGCAACAGGTTACAGGCTTAATTTTTATTGTATTTTTATCGGATAGTTAAGGGATAAGCATGGTACAAACACTATTTAAAAGGCTCTTGGCTGTTTCAGCCGTATTGTTTGTATTGCTATGGCTTTTTTTACACGCTTTTAACCACTTTGCTTCAGACGATTACCAGCTTATTTACGAGCGTTTTTACTACGGGGTGGTTGATGCTACCTACCACCAGTACATATCGTATTGCGGGCGCTGGCTGCCATTAGGGTTTACCTTTTTTATGCTCAGCTTTTCAAAAATACCGGGCTTTTTATTTTTGTATGGACTTATAACCGTTGGGTTTGCCGTATTGGCATCGTACAGGTTTTTCAGGGTGTTTTCTAACACCAGCCTGCCATATAAAATATCAAGCCGTTACATACTGGCTATTTCCATATTTTTCATCTTTTCATTTTTTATGCTAACGCCTGAAAAGAGCGAGGTTTGGTTTTGGTACAACTCTACCAGCATGTATTTGTGGAACCTGCTGTTTTGCATGTTTGGGGTATCATTTTTAATGTGGGACAGGGGCAAAACCGAGTATATATTTATAGCTCTGTCGTTTGCTTATGTTGGCGCCGCCAGCGAACCTTTTGCTATTGTGGTAATTGGATTGTTTATGGCTGCTATAATTTACAGGGCCATAATAAAAATAGGTTTTTCTTTTAAATACCTTTTTGCCCTGCTGGTTACTTTAGGGGCTTTTATAATCAACGTAATATCAGAGGGGAACGAAGCCCGGGCAACATTGCTTCCTCCTGCTTCGGGCCGCGTAGCGGTGGTAAATATGGTGCATGCTGTAATGAACCTTTTTGTGCAACATGGCCCGGTGTTTTTTGGTACGTTGGCAGCATTTTTTGCCTGCTGGGTATTTATAGGCAGCCAGATAAGTATTAACCATAAGCCTTTTGCAAAGCTCAACTGGTTATACCTTCTTGCGGGTGCTATGTTGCTTATGCTTATCTGGTTTGCTATATTATTTCCCGCTGCCTACACTTTAGGCGGCATACCTCCCCAAAGGGTGCAAGGGGCTATATTTTTTGCCACAGCGGTGTTCATTGCCGCAGGGGGTATATACACTGGTATAGCTATTGGCAAATCAAAGTTTATTGAAATTGCAGGCATAGTTGCTATATCATGCATAGTGCTGGGTACTGGTTACATATTTTTCAAACATTTAAGTATTGAGCCTGTTTATGCTAAAACGCTAAAAAGCAGGGAGAAATTGCTGAACATGTATAAAGAAGAAGACAGGGAAAAGGTGTTGTACCTGGCCCCGCTTCCCGACCCGGGCTTTTTACATTCGGCTGAGGTGACGGCTGATACCAACAGGGCGATAAACCAGCAACTGCGCACAGGTATGGGGCTTAATTTTAATGTGGCGTTGGAGAAGAGCAAATAACGTGTAATGGCAGGCAATTCCTATGGACAATTATTCAGGCTTACAACCTTTGGCGAGTCGCACGGCACGGCCATTGGTGGCATAATTGATGGTTGCCCTCCGCTAATCGCTATCGACGAAGATTTTATAGCTAAAGAAATGGCCCGACGCAAGCCGGGGCAATCAGCCATAACAACGGGTAGGGCAGAGGATGATGCTTTTCAAATCCTATCAGGTGTGTTTGAAGGTAAAACTACCGGAACGCCTATTGGCTTTATCATACCCAACAAAGACCAGCGCAGTGCCGATTATAATGCCATTAAAGACGCTTACCGTCCATCGCATGCTGATTATACCTACGATAAAAAGTACGGCGTAAGGGACTATCGCGGAGGCGGACGCTCTTCTGCCCGCGAAACCGCTTGCCGTGTATTTGCAGGCGCAATTGCCAAATTGATTTTAAAAGATTTGGGCTGTACCGTTGATGCCTATGTTAGTCAGGTGGGTACTATCAAACTAGAGAAACCGTATACTGAATTAGACTTAAGTAAAACAGAAGATACCATAGTGCGTTGCCCCGATGCGGAAACTGCCTCTAAAATGATTAGCCTTATTGAAGAGGTTAGGGCAGAAGGCGATACTGTTGGCGGGGTAATATCATGCATTATAAAAGGCACACCCGTTGGCCTGGGAGAACCTGTTTTTGATAAGCTGCACGCCGACCTTGCCAAGGCGGTTATGAGCATAAATGCCACCAAGGGCTTTGAACTGGGTAGTGGCTTTGCAGGGGCTGCTATGCGCGGCTCGCAGCATAACGATGCCTTTGTAGCCAACAGCGAACATATTACAGCCACCAATCGCTCAGGGGGTATTCAGGGTGGTATAAGCAATGGCGAGGATATTTACTTTAGCGTAGCCTTTAAGCCTGTGGCTACCATTATGCAAAAGCAAGATACGGTTGATAAAGATGGCAACGCGACTACCATAACTGCCGAAGGCCGCCACGACCCTTGCGTAGTACCCCGCGCTGTGCCTATTGTCGAGGCTATGGCAGCCCTAACGCTGGTAGACCATTTGTTGCGGTATAAGAGTATTCAGTAGTCGGTATTCAGGCTGGTAATCACCAAAATCAGAACAATAAAGCGGGGCAGTTAATTTAATTGTATATTCAACCCTATGCTACACGATTTACTTTATATTTATGAGTACCCCGCGGTGCTTGTTTTTACCTATATGTGCTGCTTTTTTATTATCGCTACGGCACTTAAAAACAACGGGCTTGTAGACATTGGCTGGGGCCTGGGGTTTTGTATGCTGGCTATTATGCTGCTGCCCAGCTATGGTAGTAACGACAGGCAGGTGCTTATTACCGCACTTACACTTTTATGGGGCTTCAGGCTGGCAGTATTCTTGTTCTTCCGTAACTACGGCAAGCCTGAAGATTTCCGTTATGCGCAATGGCGCAAAGAGTGGGGCAAATGGGTAATACCGCGAAGCTTTTTGCAGGTGTTTATGCTGCAAGGCTTTTTTATGCTGATAATAGCGTTGCCCATTATACTGGTGCTGAACAGCAACTTTGATATTTTAGCAGCAATAGAAACAGAAGGCGGTACCACCATTTATAGCGCAGAACCCTATGCTAATATTCAATCTTATTTTGGCTTAGGTATTACCGACTATATTGGTGCTGCTATATTCTTTATCGGCTTGTTTTTTGAGGCCGTAGGTGACCAGCAAAACTATTTTTTTAAGAAAGACCCAAAGAACAAAGGCAAGGTGATGAAATATGGCCTGTGGAAATATACGCGGCACCCAAACTACTTTGGCGAGTGCCTTATTTGGTGGGGCATAGCATTAGTGGCATTGCCTGTGCAGTATGGGTATTTAGCGTTTATTTCTCCCGCTATAATCACATTCTTATTGCTGAAAGTATCAGGCATACCTATGTTAGAAAAGAAGTACGACGATATGCCCGAATACCAGGAATATAAAAAGCAAACCTCCGCGTTTATTCCGTGGAAAACTAAAAGTTAAAAGCGAAAAACTAAAAGCTGCTTTTCAATTCTTTATCTTTTTATCTCTTTAATTTTTTAATTGATTACCTCAACAACAACACCCCTCCCAGCTTCTTCGCGTCTTTGCCGGTGTTGGTTTTGTAGCGAAGGATGTAAGCATACACATCTTGCTGGCAATACACGCCTTTGTAGGTGCCGTCCCATCCTTCGCCGGGTTTGGCTGTTGAGTATATCTCCTCTCCCCAACGGTTAAAAATACCGAAATAGTAGTCCGTGTCTTTTAAGAATGTGCCCACGGGTACAAATACAGGGTTGCTCCCTTCGGGGGTAAATGCATTAGGCAGGTACACCGTTTCCAGCTGTTGCAGGCATAGTATGTTAGAGCGGCTGGTATCTTTTAGCCCATATTGGTTGCCGTTGTTTTCAATAGCCTCTACATAGTAACAAAACAGGCCATTGCCCGTGGTTTGGTTTTCTACATTATCAACATAAGTAAGCACAGGGCTTGGGGGCAATGTAGCCAGTAAGGTATAGTTAGGCTGCGCATCTATTTTGCGATAAAGCTCATAACGGTTTACGCTGGCATCCCATAGCTGGTAAGGGTTCCATTGCAGGCTGTTGGTAAGGTCGGGGTTAGCATCGCCCTCCAGTAAAATTGTCCGCCCGGGGTTTGATATCAGCGACTCTATACCGCATTTATCTACCGCCCTTACATGGTAGTAGTAGCTGGTAGAATACGTCTCCACCGCATTATCGGTATAGGTAACAAACTCTGAACCCGGCAAGCGCACCAACGATGTTACCATGCTAAACGGAGCACCTGACTCTGCTCTATACAGATTGTAGGCTGATATGGATGCCATAGTATCTACCAACGCCGACACATACGCAGATTTGTTAGGCAGCACCGTTGCACGGTTTAGGTACAGATATTGGGGTGCCTGGATAGAATCGGTAGTAACACACGCTATGCTTGATGATGATGAGACAGTACTCCCCGCATCGGCTGCCTGCACATAGTAGCAATAGGTAACACCCGGCTGCAATGCCTGCGCGGCAAAAGTAGTAGCGGGCGCGTTAACACTCCCCGCCAGGGTATAGGCCCCGTTATTCTGACTAACATATACGGTGTAGTTAGCTAAGGCAGGTTGCATGTTCAGGTAGCTGTTCCAGTTTAACAAGCCCTGCCCGGTGCAGGCATCTACACTGGCCTGCAAATAAATGGTTTGGTGCGCTTGGCCATAGGTTCCATACCCACCGCAGCTATCAAACGGGGCAATGGCGTATTGCTCAATACCCGCATCGGCAGCAGAGTTTGGGTTGGTATAGCTAGTGTTATTATAACCTTGCACGGTATCAATAGGCACCCAGTTGCCGCCAATATTTTGGTAAATTATGTAGCCTGCTACATCGCTATCGGGGCCCGGTTGCCAGCCGATAACCGCATTGCCGTTAGCATCTATCGAGACGGTATCTATTACCCCCGCTGCAGGTGGTGTAATGTTTTGGAACAGCTCCCCATCAATGTTAGACGATGACGTACATCCTGAAGCATCGCCCACCTCTACACGGTAATAAATACTGTCTGAACATACGTTTAAAGGGTCGCTATATGCCGTTGTTGGTGTTGTGCCTATCTGGTTCCATGTACCTAAAGGAAAGTCTTTAAACACGCTGTACGTGCCTGCTGATGTTGGCGGTGGAGGAGTTGAAAGCGGGTTCCAGTCTAGTTGGCCTACTATGCCATTGTTTGGGTCGGTTACATTCAGGTAAATGCTTTGCAGGGTGTCTAATGGCGGAGAATAAATTATCCCCCCGCAGCCCGAGCGGGTTTTAACCATATAGTAAATGCTTT